>CAYHOD010000031.1:0-8838 GCA_964358215.1 uncultured Gammaproteobacteria bacterium
CGACAAGGAAATTCGCTACCATAGGACGATTCTTATATGTTAGCTTCTGATTTCTCAGAAGATCGGACTATATCTTCCGGTCGTTTTTTACGCGATCGCGGTCTAGCGTATAGTCTCTGAGGATTCTCTTTTAATGATTGATTAAAATTAATCATTTGGATTGTGGAATTTGTTTTAACCACAAAGGTTCATTATTCATATAATATACATTTAAAGAGTCTTTCCTGCGGATTGTCCGTCATTCGATCCTTGGTCGAAATTATTCATCTGATTGTTACTATTTTTATTTAAAAATGAGTACAAATGACTTAAACGGAGTTTCCCGCATATAGCTAGATTTTTTTAGATAACTACAATCGTATAGTTTATAGTTATCGCCGGCGTTCATCAGCGCTTCAGTTCGAGGCTTCATTTTGATAAATCAAAATTAACCCCTCCCATTAACGTTCTGACACTGGCCAGGCATCAGCCCCTATACATCCTCTTGCGAGTTAGCAGGGACCTATGTTTTTGATAAACAGTCACTTGGAATTATTCGCTGCGCCCCAGCGCTCCGCTTACGCTACGCTAAATGTAAAAATAATAATCTGAAATTTAAAATAAATTTAAATAAAAATCCAAAATCCCAATATCAAATATCAAAATAAATCTCAAATCACAATATCAAATGTCAAAAAAATAATTTTTAATTTTGGGATTTGAGATTTGAAATTTTATTTGTCATTTGGATTTTGAATTTTACGCTGTTATTTTTCGTTTTATATTTTGCATCTTGAATTTTTATTACTGATTACGAGTTACGAGTTACGAGTTACTTTTATTTATTTTGATTTTTTCTGCCTTCGGCAGATCCCTGCCTGCCGAAGGCATGGTGCCGTAGGCAAAGATTTTTTTACATTTAGTGTTAAGCAAAAGCGAAACACTGGGAAGTGCTTATCCCGAGGTTACGCACGCTTTTTTGCCGAGTTCCTAAACAAAGGTTCTCTCGTCCACCTTAGGCTTCTCGCCTTACCTACCTGTGTCGGTTTTGGTACGGATCTATTATTCTTAACCCCTTGAATCTTTTCTTGATACCTTCTCCCCTTAAGTTCACTCGGCCCGAAGGCTTCATTTCCTCCCTAACCATAATGGTCAAGGAACGCGCATATCCAAAGCGCGCTTAAAGCTTGAAAATATGTCAATTCTTGAGAAAAATAATAGAGTATAGGAATATTAACCTATTCTTCCATCGACTACCCACAACTTTACGTTGGGTTTGCCTTAGGATCGACTAACCCTAGGATGATTGTCATTGCCTAGGAAACCTTAGGTTTTCGGTGTCCTGGATTTTAACCAGAATTTTTGTTACTTATGCCAACATTCTCACTTCTATAAACTCCATCTTTCTTTACAGAAAAACTTCATTGCTTATAGAAAGCTCCTCTACCACGCCGTTGCAAAGCAACGACATTCTCATCTTCGGTATTAGGTTTAAGCCTCGATAAATTTTCAGCGCAAATTAACTAAATTAGTGAGCTATTACGCTTTCTTTAAAGGATGGCTGCTTCTAAGCCAACCTCCTAATTGTTTGAGTTAATTCACCACTTTTCACACTTAACCTTCCTTTTTATTTAAAAAAATAAAAAGGATTCTAAATAAATTAGAAAAATTTAGAGACCTTAGATTGGAATCTGGGCTGTTTCCCTTTTGACTAATGGAGCTTAGACCCCATAGTCTGACTCCTGTATAATTCAACTTGGTATTCGGAGTTTGGTTGAAATGGGTAAAGTGTTAACCTCCCCATCTCATTCAGTGCTCTACCCCCAAGTCTTCTATACAAGGCTAGTCCTAAAACTATTTCGAGGAGAACCAGCTATTTCCAGGTTCGATTAGAATTTCTCCGCTATCCACAATTCATCCCCTAGAGTTGCACGGCTAGTGGGTTCGGACCTCCACGTTTTTTTACAAACGCTTCATCCTGATCATGGATAGATCACCTGGTTTCGGGTCATCCAACACCTTTTTTCTATAAATAAATATAGAGTTCGCCCTATTCAGGCTCGCTTTCACTTTGCCTTCGTCATATAAATGACTTAAACAAAAAAGTATTGAATACTCGTTGGCTCATTCTTCAATAGGCACGCCATCACATGCTTCGCTTACGCAAAACACGCTCTGACTCTTTGTAAGTGTATAGTTTCAGATACTATTTCATCTCCCTAATCGGGATGCTTTTAATCTTTCCCTCACGGTACTTGTTCACTATCGATCATTAGAAGTATTTAGCCTTAACGCATAGTCGCGCTAACTTCTCACAGAATTTCACGTGTTCCGTGATACTCAAGAAAATCATCATAAAAAATATAATTTTTTTCGCTCACAGGACTATCACCTTCTTTGGTTGGACTTCCCAGACCATTTAGCTAAAAATTATAAATTTTATCCTGTTACCATAACAACAGACATAATTTTCTTATAACCCTTTTTTAACAACGGTTTATGGCCTTTAACGTTAAAAAAGTTTAGGCTGTTCCCATTTCGCTCGCCGCTACTCAGGGAATCACTTTTGTTTTCTTTTCCTCCGCCTACTAAGATGTTTCAGTTCGACGGGTTTACTCGTATTATAAATAATACGTAATGTCGTTTTAGCGACATTGGGTTTCCCCATTCGGAAATCTCCGGATCAAAGCTTGCTTGCCAGCTCCCCGAAGCTTATCGCAGGCTACTACGTCCTTCATCGGCTTCTAATATCAAGACATCCACTATATACATTAATAAATATATTTTGACTCTAACTAGAAATTTAAATTACTATTTTATTGTCAAAGAACTTTCTGTAAATTAATTTAAAAAACCGCCTAAAGCGGTTTTTAAAATAAGTAATAAACAAATATTAATTACTTCAAAAACCGTTTTAAAAAACTTAAATCTAAATTAAATTTTTTTATTTTTTCCATAAAAAAATATTTTACATTTTCTATTTTTTTCTTACGTTGATGTTTAAATTAAAATAAACGATAAAAAGAATTATATTTTATCTTTTTGTAAAAAATATTCACTTTCCAATACAATGAATTATGTTTAAAATATTTAATCCGTTTTATAATAATTTTATAAATTCTTTTATTGATAAATCTGCTTGTTTAATAATGCTTAACAAAAGACCGCGTTTAATGTCTTTATTATGAACTGGAATGGGAATAATTTTTTTTGTTATTGTATTAACTAAAATTAAATGACTACCAGTTTGTCTTATTTTTTCAAAACCTTTTTTCTCTAAAACTTTTACAACTTTTTGAGGTTTAATTGTTGGTAATCGCATAAAATTAAACCATAGCTGGGATTCTAGAAATAATAATTTTTTCTGATTCAACAGGAATTTCTTCTTTTAAATCCCGCATTGTTTTTAAATAACCTTTAATAGCGTCTTTTGCCATATTTTCAGCTTCTTCAAAAGTTTCTCCTTGCGTCGCACATCCTGAGAGAGCGGGAATATAAACAACATAACCACCTTCTTCTGCTGGCTCAAAAATTGCTGTAAAATTATAAATTTTTTGCTTAACATTCTTTGTTAGCATAAAAAAGTACTTTCCGATACAATGAAATAAGCAAAAATTTCTAAAAGAAATTTTTGTAATTTTTCCCGCTTTTTTCGGGATTCTGCTTTACCCCGCAGTATGCGGAGTTTAGCAAAATAATTTTGTAAATAATTTTTAATGATTTAAATATTCACTTTCCGATACAATAAAATTTATTCAGGGTCATTTTGATATTTGATATTTGATTTTTAATTTTTCATCACTTCATCACTGTCTGATGATGAATTCAATTATATGTATCTTTTAAGATATGTCAATTTTTCATTATTGTTTATCCACAACTTACAAACAATAGATAGATTGAATTAAAATTTATTTAAATTGGAGTTATAATCTCCGACATAAAAAAATAAAAAAACAATTAACAATCGGGATTCATTTTTCGCTGTTCATTCAATTTTGTCACTTTTTGTTTTTTTATGTCGGAAGTGTCGGAAGTTGAACTTCCGATTGTTACAACTTATATACAATATAATACAATAAAATTTTTTATTTAGAAGCTTGGGCGACCCATCTTCCATGACTATCTAAATTTAATTGTAAATTTCTAAATTTTGAAAATAATTTTTGGGTCTCTTCTTGAGTGTAAAAACTATGGGGTAATCCTTTTTCTGGGCCTAATAATGGGATAAAAGTTCCTTCGGAAATTTCTTTATGATCTTTAAAAGTATAATGTTTTTTACTACTTTCAAAATCAGGCACAGTAATAAAGATTTTTCCATTATCAACTATTGCATCATAAATCCTATTTATTAAATTTTGAACTTGGTTTTTTGCGCCATGATGGATTGTAGAAATAGAAATAACTAAATCATATTTATTTTTTGGAATTTCAAACTCAAACATGTTTACGTACAGAATTTTTGAATTATCGCCTAAAATTTTTTTGGCCATTTCAATTGCGATTTTACTTGAATCAATGCCGTCAGTTTTAAATCCTTTAGTTTGTAAAATTTTCAAATATTTTCCAGTTCCACATCCAATGTCTAAAACATATTTAAATTCAAAATTTGATTGATTTAAAAATTGTTTAAATAATGGGTGTATTTCTTCCGAAAGGGTTGCCCAGGCTTCGCCACCTTTCTGATAATTTTTATAAATGTTGTCCCAAATAGTCATAAAATTCAAAATACAGTTCCTATATAATTATTTTAGAGGTCAAATCTCCGATTTAACTTTTATAAAAATTAGCCAAAACTGGCTAAAATTTAAAAAAGGCTCTGTAAGTCTCATGGTTACTAATGATTTAAGGACATTTTTTAGGGGACAGTCCCCTAAATTTTTTAAATTATTTAGTTAATATTTTCCCTCCTTTTTTTGTTACAACTATTGTATGTTCAAAATGAGCTGAAAGACTTTTGTCAGCCATTGCCACCGTCCAACCATCAGATAAAGTTTTTATTTTAAAATCGCCCATTGCCACCATTGGCTCAATTGCCAAAACCATTCCTTCTTGTAATTTTATATTTTCCCAAGAAGACGGAATAAAATTTGGAATTTTTGGATCCTCATGAATTTTTTTTCCTACGCCATGACCGGTTAATTGACGAATAACAGAAAATTTATTTTTCTCCACATAAGTTTGAATCGCTTTTCCAATATCGCCAATAGTATTTCCTGTTTTTGCCTGTTTAATTCCTAAATCTAAAGCTTTTTTTGTTACTTGAATCATTTTTTTTGCTTGCGAAGATATTTTTCCAACGGCTATTGTTACTGCCATATCCGCAAAATAACCATTGTATTTTACACCTAAATCTAAACCAACAACATCTCCCTGTTTTAAAATTGCATTTTTTGTTGGAACGCCATGAACTATATTTTCATTTATAGAAACGCAAAGACTAGCTGGAAAACCATCATACCCCTTAAAAGCTGGTTCTGCCTTTTTATCTCTAATTATTTTTTCAGCTAATTCATCTAATTCTTTGGCTGAAATTCCATTTTTAACAGCTTTAACCGCTTTGTTTAAAGTATAAGCTAATATTTCTCCGCTTTTTTGAATATTTTTAATTTGTTCTTTTGAATAAACCACAAAAAAACATTTTAACATTAAAACATGATAACATTAAAAACAATTAGTTACTTTGTTTCTTTATGTAAGGTGTGTTTTTTGCACCATTTACAATATTTTTTTAATTCCAATCTTTCTTTAATAATCTTTTTATTCTTATATGAATGGTAATTAATTCTATGACATTCAGCGCATTCTAATTTTATTAAATTTGGTTGTGGCATAAAATAAAATGCAAAATGCAAAATGCAAAATGCAAAAGTTAAAAATAAAATTTATTTTCTTTCTCTTAATTCCGCTCCTTTAATATTTTTCCATAAATCGCAGCTAAGATTTCCTTGCCAACAAATTTTTTCTGTTTGACATGTTGGTCCTGCGTATTGAAAAATGTTTGGAGCTATTTTTTTGACTAAACATAACATTTGATAAGCCATTGCTCTGATTTCCCATTGAGCGCGATTACAAAGTCTTTCTTTTAAAAAATTTAAAAACGCTCGGGCGTTCATTGTAATAACAATTTTTGTTTCGCAAGCGTTTGGCAAAATAAATCGCGCGTCTTCCGGGGTCATTCCATTTTCAATTAAATTTTTATATTTATCAAATATTTCATCCATATCTTTGTAAAATTTTTTTAACAATTTTGGATTTTTTTTAATTAAATGAGGGATTACATAATCAAATCCTTTGGCTTTAAAATCCACATAACGTTGGCTTTGTTGAGAATATGAAGCAATGCGATGACGAACTAATTGATGAGAGCAAGCTCTTGAAATTCCTTCTACGGCAAAAGTAAAACTCGCATGTTCAATAGTAGAAGTGTGGCCAGAAGAAATAACTTGTCTAATTAATCGTTCTTTTGTTTTTTTATTTATTTTTTTCTTTAAATCGCTAACGCCCACTTTACTATAACATTGTTTAATCGCCGCGGCGCAAATTTGTTCCGGGTCTTTTGTGTAAGAAATAAGTTCTACTTTTAATTTTGCTTCAGGCATAAAAACATTTTAACATTAAAACAAAATAACATTAAAACAAAAACAAAATTTCAAATTATGAAGAATTGTAAAATGATTTAATAAAAGTAACGAGTAACCAGTCACGAGTAACGAGTATGATTTGTCGAAAGCAAATATTAATTACTGGTTACTTTTGTCTATTTATATTTCCTACAAGCTACAAGCTACTTTAAAAAGTCTTGCATAATTTTACTTGACGCCGCTTGATTATTTTTTATATACTTACTCCCCTTTCTTTCATTGTATGAAATTTCACATGGAGTTTCAAGTTTATAAAATCCCATTTGAGCAATTTTCATTCCCGGATAAAGTTTAACAGAAATTTTGCCTAAATTAGCCATTTCTAATGTGCCAAAACCTTTAAATCCCGGATCAAAAAAACCAGCTGTTGCGTGAACTATAATTCCTAAACGACCAATTGAGGATCTGCCCATAATTTGCCCGGCAAAATTTTTAGAAAATTCTACATATTCCATTGTATCGCAAAGAACAAATTCTCCTGGATGCAAAACAAAAGGATCTTTAGAAGTTATTAAATCCGTGTAAGTATAATGTTCAATAATTTTATTGTTATATTTATGAGTATATCGAAAACTGTCTTGATAATTTTTAATGTCTATGCAAGCGTGTTCTGTTGATTTAAAAAGTCTAATTTTATTTCCCAAAATTAAATCATAAGAAGCGGGACCAAGTTGTTTTTTGTTAAATGGTTTAATAATTAAATCTCCATTTTTTATTGCTTTTTTTATATCAACATCGGACAACATCATAAAAATAAAAAATTGTTTTAAATCAAAAAATAAGTATAATTATAATGATCTATTAAATTAAATTTGTCAATTTTGGGGCTTGTAGCTCAGTTGGTAGAGCGTTTGGGTCACATCCAAAAGGTCAAAGGTTCAAACCCTTTCAAGCCCATTAAACAGGATTTTGCAAATTTTACAAACGAATAAAAAATTTGTTCATCGTGCTTATAGCTGCGTGATAACTATACTATAAAAATAAAAAAATAAAAACCCAACTTTTAATAATCGAGTTTTTGTTGTAATTTTATCAAATTAATAATGTTTGGAGGTCGGACCTCCAAACAACGGATTTGCGTGAATGTAAAATGAAATGTGTTCAAAATGAGATTCTTTTTCAATTACAACAGCCTTAAATTTTCCCTGGCATAATCCACCTACTCTTTTATATTTTTTATTAAAATACATTGAATAACCAGTTCCTAATTTCTGCATAAATTTTACAATTCCATTTTCTGCTTTTTGTTTTAAAATTAAATGAAAATGATTTGGCATAAGAGTAAAAACTAAAATTTCCACTAATAATTTTCTTTTCTTAATGTTTGGAGGTCCGACCTCCAAACATTTATTTAAATGGATGGTTTTAACTTGGGAAGGGCGTCGTAAAGAAAATCTTACATTGGAAGATAAGACAGCATTTCCATCGTTAAACTCAAAAAGATCATGAATAAATCTTAAATAATCTTCATCGTCTAAAAAGATATTTCTTTTTTCAACTCCTCGATTATAAATATGATAAATCTCATCTTCAACAAATGGTGGTTTATGCATAATTTTTTAAAATTAAAATTATTTTGGATTTTGGATAAATTGACTTTATGAAAGTATAATAAAAATTAAATTATTTATCAATATCAATGTTTGGAGGTCCGACCTCCAAACACCTCCAAACACCTCCAAACATTGAGAAAAGAAAACAAGAAAACAAAAACCCGACTTTTTAGTAATCGGGTTTTTGTTTTAATTTTATAAAATTAACACTTTACAACCACTCTCAAAATTAAAACTTTAGAATCGTTTATTAAACTATCATTATTATGGTGTTACAAAAGGCGGAGAACATGGTTCATTTGAAATACCGCCAGGTTTAGCACAATGTTCAAAAGCTTCTATTGTGCCAGTTGTTAAACCAGTACAAAATTGCAACATATAACCTTCACATGGACTAAGAGTACATAATGCACTTCCATCCGCATTAGTTGAAGTGTAATAATATGAATTTTCATTAGCAGTACAATCCGCACCATCTTTAGGCGTTGGCGCTGTTGGAACTGATGTCATTGAAGTACCAATAGCAGTAAGTATTACTGGACTAGCCGATGCATTTACAACATAACCAGTACCAGCATTATTATATTCTAATTCCAAGGCAGTTTGCATTTGTTTAATATCAGCAATTCTTTTTGTGTCTCTTGCTTTTTGTCTAGCATTTC
>CAYHOD010000032.1:0-8442 GCA_964358215.1 uncultured Gammaproteobacteria bacterium
GTCGAAATGACAGCGCGTGTCATCCCGAGCGAACGAGCGTAGCGAGTAAGTCGAGGGGCTCGCTCCAGTCAAAATGACAATATGATTGGTTAAATAATTTTTTGCCAAAGTTTAGTTACTGATTACTTGGTTACACGTTACTGTTACTTTTATATTTTGCATTTTTCGCTTTACATTTTACACTTTTTATTATAACAAAAAAAGAGTTTTCTTTCAAACTCTTTTTTAAAAAAATTTGTTTTGCAATTTATTCTTCTTCCATCACATCTTCTTCTTCTCCTTCTGAAATTTTTTTATCTTCTTCTTTTTGCATTATTTCATCCCATTCTTTTTCAGAAGTTCCTGTTAACGCCTGGAGTTTGCTTTTAAAATTTGCGTTAAATTCTTTAATTAATTTAGGTTGTTTTTGAAAACAATTAATTAAATCTATTATTAAATTTTCAGGGAAAATAGGCAAAAAAACAAGAAGGTCGTTCTTGTCCTCTTCTGAAACATTCGCTTGAATGATTATTTGTTTTAAATTTTCTAATACTTGTGACATTTCTCCTTTTTTAAAAATTTAATAAACAAAACTAAACTCTTTAATTAAAGAGCTTAGTATATTCTATTTTGACATTTGAGCTTTTATCGTATCAATTACAGCTCCATTTATTAATTCATTAAAAATTTTAGGCCCTTGTTTTTCTAAAATGCTTTGTAATCGCGCTTTTTGTTTTTTTGGAAAATTCAAATCATTAAGTTGGTCAATGGCATGACTTAATTCTTTTGTTTTTGGAGTTATTTTTCCTGCTTCCATTCGCGTCTTTTGCTGCCCATTTATATCCTGTTTTATTTCCTGCTCCATCATAAAAAAATCTCTTTTACTTTGTTCCATAAAATGTATTAATTTAATTAATAAAGATTTCAAAGGTCCCGCCTTTGAAATGTATTTATTTGTTCTCCTGTTTTTTCATTAATTCTTTAACTCCCGCTACTAAACTTTCTGTGGTATTTGGTTGTATTGCTTTAATTTGATATTCTACTCCTTCTGGCTTTCTATTTATTTCTTTAGTATTTTTAGATATTGTTTTACAATCACCAAAACAACTCTCGAGACTACGCATAAATATTTTTTCATTTCAAAGGTTCGACCTCTGAAATGTAATTATTTAAACTTTGGTGAAAATTATTCAGTCCATGCTGTCATTTCGACTGGAGCGAGTCCCGAAGTTTATTCGGGACGAGCGAAATGGAGAAATCCCTCCATACTGTCATTTCGACCGAAGCGCAGCGAAGTGGAGAAATCTCTTGAATTTTAATTTAAGGGATCCACGACTCGCTCGCTACGCTCGCTCACTCGGGATGACACAGGGAGACAAAAAATATATTAAAGAAGTTATCGTTGGAAAAAAATTCAATTATCAAATGTGACATTTTGTTTTGCGGGGACTATAGGTATTATTTTACTACGACCAAAATTCATTGTAGGGCGATACATAAATATTTTTTATTTCAAAAATTCAATTTCCGAAATTATTATTCGTTTTCCTTTTTAATTGTCTTTTGATAAAAATAAGTTTATTAATTGTTGTTTTTCACTCTCTTTAGAGGAAGCGTCGTATTCAACAAATTGGCGAATAAGCCAAGAAATTCGTTCTTCATCAGTATTCCCTTTCCCCTTTAAAATTTTTTCAATATACTCTTTTGGAATATGTTCTTTTATATATTCCCTTGCTTCTTTTCTTTTTTCTTGTGTTACTCCTTGAAAGAGCATTTCTTGAAAGTATTTTGCTAAATCTTCTACAAACTTTGTTACTTTATTTTTTTCTTGCGCTTCTTTTGCTTGTTGTTCTGCCTTTTTTAATATCTCCCATTGAGTTTCTATTAATATCATAATATTTTTAATTAAAAATTGAAAATTTTATGAATGTCATTTAAATTTATAGTTTTTAGATTTGGGTTGTGGTTTTTCTGCCTTCGGCAGATCTACCGTAGGCAGAGACTTTTGACATTTAAGTTTTGAGTTTTTATAATTTTATCATTTTGATATTCATTTTCCTTTTTCCTTTTTTATTATACGTAATTTTAAAAATTTGTCAAATTTTAAATTTTAAAAGTATCCCAAAAACATTTCTGCGGGTGTAAGGGAAAATTTTCCTTGTTGATAATCTTTTTGAGTCAAAACTGTCAATTTTTCTTTTTTTAAAATTTCTTTTGTCCAAAAAAAATCATTTTCTTTTACTTTTTTTTGATATTTAGCTTCAAAAAATATATATTTTTCTTTATCAAAACCGACAAAATCAATTTCTTTGTCTTTAGAAGCTCGACCAAAATAGAGATTAATAAAACGTCTTTTTAAATGTGAGGCTAATGCGTTTTCTATTAATAATGGCCAATTTTTAAAATCCTGAATAAATCGATTATTATAAGCAAATGATTCGCTGGTAAATCCTTTTATTTTGGCTAAAAGAGTATTGAAAATAAAAGGATCAACAAAATAAAATTTACTATTTTTACGGAAATACAATCGTTTTTCTTCTAAAGAAAAATAAGGCAAGCGAAAAATAACAAACATTTTTTCTAAAATATCCAAATATTCCTCAGTGGTTGTATGAGAAGCAATCCCTGCTTCTTTGCTTATTTTATAAAAACTTACCGGGGTTGTCAAATGAGTAAAAATCCTTGAAAGTATTTGATAAGCAGAATTTTCTGATTTGCCAACTTTGTGTAAATCTCCTTCAATCCAGGCTAAAAAAATTTCATAAGTTTGAGTAGAAATATAACCTTTGGTAAAATATTCATTAATTGTCAAAGGAAATCCTCCGCTAATAAGATAATCAGTAAAAAGTTTTTGAAATTTAGGTAAAAGAGACAAAGAAGACGCTAAAGGAGTGTTAATTAATTTTGGTTCAATTAAATTAATAAATTCTTGAAAAGTTAATGGTAAAAAAGTAAGATCCCAAGGAAAAATATCACCCCTTCTGCCAGGCAATCTTTCTGAAGAATATTTAAAATCTAAAACATTAGAACCAGTAAGAAGAATAAGAACATTTTTAAATTTTCCAGTATCTGCTAAAAGTTTAATGCCTCTCTGCCAATCAGAAACAAAAGAAATTTCATCTAAAAAAATAAAAAGGCGTTTTTGATTTTTAGATCGAATATAATCAAGATACAAACGAAGCGTTTCTTCTAATTCTTTGTAATCTTTTAAAGTATCGCAAGGAAAAAAGAAAACATTTTCTTTTTCTATTTTTTCTTTTAAAAGCAATCGTTTAATAAGTAATTTTAAAAGAGTGGTTTTGCCAATACGCCTTGGACCGCGCAAAATAAGAATTCCATCTTTATTAATAGGAAGGGTTTGATAAATTGGATGGTAAAAAGGATATTTTTGTTTTTTTAATTCAACAATGTAATTATCTTCTAAAATAAATTCCATTCTTCGCCACCAAGGATTATGCTCTTGTAAATAATTGATATTCATAATAGCAATTATTGCTAGTTTTATTGCATTTGTCAATAGCAACTTTAATTATTTTTTTTAAAATGTTCATGCCCTAAATCAGTAACCACGCGACCGCGGGGAGTGCGAGACAAAAATCCTAATTGCATTAAAAATGGCTCGTAAACATCTTCAATTGTCGCCATTTCTTCAGAAATCGCCGCTGCAATTGTGTTTAATCCAACAGGACCTCCTTTAAATTTTTCAATGATTATTTTTAAAATTTGACGATCAATTTGATCCAATCCTAAAGGATCAATTTCTAAAACAGAAAGCGCTTCTTGCGCTAAATTTTGTTTTATAATTTTTTCATCTTTAACCTGAACATAATCTCGAACTCTTTTTAAAAGCCGATTGGCAATGCGTGGCGTTTTGCGCGCTCTTTTTGCTATTTCTTGACAAGCTGATTTTTCTATTTCAATAGATAAAATTTTAGCCGCTCGTTGAATAATTTTTTCAATTTCAAAATCTTCATAAAAATTTAATCTATAAATCGCTCCGAAACGATCTCTTAGCGGCGAAGAAAGAAGACTTATTTTGGTTGTCGCGCCAATAATTGTAAAACGCGGCAGATCCAATCTTAAAGTTTTGGCCGAAGGACCTTTGCCAACAATAATATCTAAAACATATTCTTCCATTGCCGGATAAAGAATTTCTTCAATTGTTTTATTTAAACGATGAATTTCGTCAATAAAAAGAATATCTCCATTTTGCAGATTCGTTAAAATAGCCGCTAAATCTCCTGTTTTTTCAAGAGCTGGCCCAGAAGTAACTCTGATATTTCCACCTGTTTCATTGGCAATAATGTGAGCCAATGTTGTTTTGCCTAAACCAGGAGGGCCGTACAAAAGAACGTGTTCAATTGATTCCATTCTTTTTTTTGCCGCTTCAATAAAAATATTTAGATTTTGTTTTATTTTTTCTTGGCCAATATATTCGTTTAATTTTTTAGGCCGTAAAGTTAAATCTAAATTTTTATCTTCCGGCTTTTCTTTTGAAGCGATAATTCGATCCATATAAAAAATTAAAAATGCAAAAATTAAAATGTAAAAATAATAATAAAAATTATTTAAATGGTTCATTTCTAAACAAATTGCGCGCCAGTGGAAATTTCAGTAATTTCTTGAGTAATGCTTGCCTGACGAACTTGATTAAAAGTCATTGTTAAATTATCAATTAAATCTTTTGCCGCGTCTGTCGCATTTTTCATTGCGACCATTCTCGCGCAATGTTCTGAAGCGCTTGATTCAAGCAAGGCTTGATAAATTTGAATTTCTAAAAATCTTGGCAACAATTCTTCTAAAACTTCGTCTGGGTTTGGCTCAAATTTATATTCAAATTGTTGATTAATAATTGTTTTTTGATTTTCAATTTTTGATTGATTAAAATTTTTTTCTATTTTTCCTAAATGATCAATTTCGTTTAAAGTCTTTTTAAATTCTTCTTGTTTTAAAGGAAGTAATTGTCGAATCATTGGTTTTTGTTTTAAAGTTGAAATAAAATCTGTATAAATTAAAATTATTTTATCATAAAGACATTTTTTATAATCTTCAATAGCGATTTTTATAATCGGGAGAATTTCAACAATATTTGAAATATTTTCAAATCCAGTAAATTCCGCAAAAATTTTAAAATGCTTTTTTATAAAATCTCGTCCCTTTTTACCAACAGTAATAAATTCAATTTCTGGTTTTTGTTTGTCATTTAACAAATTTTCTTTTTGATTTGTAGTTATAATATTTTTCTGTATTTTTTCTATAAATCTAATCGCTTCTTGAATAACTTGAGTATTCATTGCTCCGCAAAGACCGCGATCAGAAGTAATTAAAATTATTCCGATTTTTTTAATTTCGCGTTTTTGAAATAAAGGATGTGATTCTGGATTAACTCGTCCAGATAAATTATTTAATATTTCCCAAGCGAGACGCGCGTATGGCCTAGTTGCTAAAACTCGTTCAGTCGCTTTTCTCATTTTTGAAGCGGCAACCATTTCCATGGCTTTTGTAATTTGCTTGGTATTTTTTATTCCTTTTATTCTTCTTTGTATTTCTTTAGAATTCATAAAATAAGAATTAAGAATTAAGAATTAAGAATTTTGATTTTTTAATAAGCCAATTAGTAATTTTATGAACTGTTATTGTTTGCTCGGTAATTGTATTAAATTGTTCCTCTGTAATATATTTAATATCTTTTGCAATCAATAATTGATTTTGTATTTCTGTAATTGAACCTAAGGCTATTGAATAAAATTGTAATTTTTCTTTAAAAGATTGCCTACTAAATCCTTCTGCTAAATTTGATGTAATTGATACCACACATCGTCTCATTTGAGAGACAAGCCCAAAAATTTCTTCTTTGGGAAATAATTTTGTTATTTTATAAATTATTAAAACTAATTTATGTCCTTCTTTCCAGGCAATAAGATCGGTAAATGATTTAATTTTTATGATTCTTGATTCATAATTCATGATTCTTATTCTTCGCGGCTTTTATAAAATCTCTAAACAAAGGATGGGCTCTTAATGGCCGTGATTTAAATTCTGGATGAAATTGCGTTCCAACAAACCAAGGATGATCTTTTAATTCAATGATTTCCGCTAATTTTCCATCTGGAGAAATTCCAGTAATTTTTAAACCGGCTTTTTCTAAAATTTCTCTGTATTTATTATTAAATTCATATCGATGACGATGCCTTTCTAAAATTTTAATTTGTTTGTACGCTTTATAAGACAAAGAATCTTTATTTAAAATACAAGGATAGGCGCCTAAACGCATACTTGCTCCATAATCTTTATTTTCTATTTTTTCTTTTTGCTCTGGCATTATATAAATAATTGGATTTTTTGTTTTAGAATCAAATTCAGTAGAATTAGCATCTTCTGTTTTTAATACATATCGAGCAAATTCAATTGCCGCGAGCTGCATGCCAACGCATAATCCTAAATAAGGAATTTTATTTTCTCGAGCGTATTTTATCGCTTTAATTTTTCCTTCGATTCCTCTTGAACCAAATCCTCCCGGAACAACTAGTCCATTTATAGTTTTTAATTTATCCCATTCTTTTTGATTTTGTTGTTCTAAATTTTCCGCGGCGATTGATTCAATTTTAATTTTGACATTATTAACATAACTAGCCGCTTTTAAGGCCTCTTTTACGCTAATATAAGCGTCTCCGTGCTCAATATATTTCCCAATTAATCCTATTTTTAAAATTTTTTTATTTTTGCTTTTAATTTTTTTTATTAATTTTTTCCAATTATTTAATTCGGGAATTTTATTTTTTAAATTTAAACGTTTTAAAATAATTTCCACTAAAGAATATTTTTGAAAATTTAAAGGCACTTCGTAAATATTTTTAATTGTAAGCGCTGGAATAATTTCTTTGAATAAAACATTGCAAAAAAGAGAAATTTTTTCTATCAATTCTTTTTTAATTGGATAATCAGAACGAGCTAAAATAATATCAGGATGAAGTCCTTGACGCTGCAATTCACGAACGCTCGCTTGAGTAAGTTTTGTTTTTAATTCTCCAGAAGTTTTTAAAAAAGGAAGAAAAGTTAAATGAACAAAAATTACATTTTTTCCTCCTTTTTCTTGATGCCATTGTCGAGCCGCCTCTAAAAATGGCTCTGCTTCAATATCTCCAACTGTTCCGCCTATTTCTATAATTAAAAAATCAGCCTGACTTTTTTTAGCCGCTTCTTTAATAAAATTTTTAATAGCTTCCGTTACATGAGGAATTATTTGGATTGTTTTTCCTAAAAATTCTCCTTTTCTTTCTTTATTGATAATCTCTTTATAAATTTGCCCGGCAGTAACATTACTTAATTTACTCAAATTTTCATCAATAAATCTTTCATAATGACCCAAATCTAAATCAGTTTCCGTTCCATCATTTGTAATAAAAACTTCTCCATGTTGATACGGACTCATTGTTCCGGGATCAACATTTAAATAAGGATCAAATTTCAAAATACAAATTTTATATCCGCAAGCTTTTAAAAGCATTCCGATTGAGGCCGCTGCAATTCCCTTGCCTAATCCAGAACAAACCCCGCCTGTGACAAAAATATATTTCATAAAACATTGTCGGAGGTCGAACCTCCGACAGTTAAATTTTATCTTTTCTTAAATAATCCACCTAAAAATAAAAATATTTGCCTTCTGTATAAAGCGGCTAAAATAGCCGATGATCCAATTCCAACAGTGGCTGCCGCTTCTTTAGTTTTATTTCCATTACTTTCTTGTTCTTTGGTTTTGATATTTGTATTTTGATTTTCATTTTCCCCTTGATTCTTAATTCCTGATTCTTGATTCTTATTCTGATTTTCTTTTTCCGTGATTCTTGATTCTTGATTCTTGATTCTTATTTTGTCATTTGGATTTATGTCATTGTACTCGTTGCTGGTTACTGGTTGCTCGTTACTTTTTTCTATCATTAAAATGTCGCTTTGAAATCTTGGCAATATCCTATATTCTAATTTATTTTGGCTAACAATGCCAGTGATTTCCACTTGGTCTCCTTTTGTCATTCTTGGTTTTTCAATGTTTGTTGATTCTTTGATATAAACTTGAATTGGTTTGTTTGTTTCATCGCTAACATAAAAAACATTACCTGATGTTTCTGTTATTTCTCCTTTTATTTTAACTAGATATCCCTCTGTGTTTTCATTGATTTCACTTATTTTTATTTCTTCTAAATTAATTGGCTGATCTTTTTGTAAAATTTTAATGTCATTTTTTGAAGAAAGATTGATTCTTGCTTCGTTGTCATATGAAGAAAGCTCGCCTGAAATTTCAATTTCATCGCCTAAATTTAATGTAGGAAAATTTTTGTCATATAAATAGACCTGAATGCCAGAGCCAGCGACATAAAAAATTTGTTGACCTAAAATTCCAGGGACGCAAGAAACAACTCCTTTTGCTTTTATCTTTGTTCCTTTTTTAAATTTTCTAATTTCTTT
>CAYHOD010000033.1:0-7963 GCA_964358215.1 uncultured Gammaproteobacteria bacterium
GAGGTCGAACCTCCGATAGTGAAATTTATAAAAATACAATTGAACATTTTCATGGAAATAATCCGTGTCCAAATGAATTTGAAACAACATATTCTCCAGATCGTCCCGAAATAGTGTATTGTGAAAAGTGTTATTTAAGCGAGGTTGTTTAAATTGCCTTTATTTTAGCTAAAATACACGGGTTCAACCCGTGCATATTTTATGAAATTGAAAATTAGGAAAATAAAAAAAGAAGAAGAAAATAAAAAACCATTTCATGTGGTTAATCTTAAAATTTTCAAAAATCAAAAAGATAATAAATCAATCCCACTAGTCAAAAAACAAATCAAAGAATGGACAAAGTATTTTTCTTTTTTTTTAGAATACGTTGTTTTTTTACAAAAATTAATTTACAAAACAAAAAAATCTTTGCAAAATTTAATGCTTTTTAAAAAAATAAAAAATGAATTTTCTCAATCAAAAGAAGCGTTATTTTTTTATAGCAAAAAAATTTTTAGTCCATTTAAAAAAACTAAAATTTCTCAAACAAAAAAAGAAATTATAAAAATTCCGGAACAAAATAAATTATCCAAACCCCCTTTAATTATTCAACAAAACAAAACTGTTTTTAAAATCCCCCCCGCAATGCATTTTTTTTATATTTTTTTAAATCAATGTAATGCTTTATTGTCCATTATTATTGGGAAATTATCATTTTTAAAATTATTAAATTTTATTAAAAATCAATTCAGTACTTTCAAATGTGGCATTAAATCTTGCTGGAAGATTTTTTCTAATCATTCGCGTCACAATGTTCCTTTAAAAATTCATTTTGGAAAGAAAGAATTTCATAGCCCGATTAAAATATTAAATTCTTTTTTGCGCAGAAATGACAAAAAAATATTTAATTGGAAATTTTTTCCAAAGCCAATCTTAATTTTTATATTAATTATTTTGGCTTTTATTTTATCGTTTAATATTTTATTTTTAACGCAAAAATCTAAAAATATTACGGAAAAAAACAAAAAAGAATTAAATATTTTAGAATTAACAAACAATGTAAATTTATCTAATTTTACCTCAAATTATTTAAAATTAAATAAAATAATTGAACCATTGCCAGCTAATTCAAAAAATCGCGCTTTATTTAAAGCTGAAAAATATTTATCCGAAGCTGAAAAATATTTAATTGCGGCATTAAACGATAAGCAAATTAAAAAACAAATCGTTACCGAACAAATCATTGATTGGCAAAATAATTTATCTATCGCTTTGCCTAAAATTCAAATTGCTAATTATTATTTAACGCAAGTTAATCTCAAAACAATTGTTAATCAAAACAGAAATGAATTTAATCAAATAAAAATTTATTTATCAAAATTAGAAAATAATATTCAAGAACTTTTAGAATATTCAAAAATGTTATCGCAAATATTAGGTCAAGAAAAAAAACAACGTTATTTAGTAATTCTTCAAGATGATAATAAAATGCGTCCTACCGGCGGATTCATAGAAAATTTTATCTTAATAGATGTTAGTCAAGGAATAATTAAAAAAGTAGAAATGTCAGACATCGCATATCCGCAAAAAAAATCCATTCAATCGCCGTATCCTTTAAATTTAATTAATCCAACGTGGCAAGAGCAAGACGCTAATTGGTTTTTTGATTTTCCGTCTTCCGCTCAAAAAATTATTTGGTTTTATCAAAAATTAAGAGGATCTAAGAAAATAGACGGAGTTATTAGTTTAAACGCAAGTTTGATTCCTAAAATTTTAAAATTTGTTGGACCAATAAAAATGTTAGAATATTCAACAACCATTAACGATGAAAATTTTTTAAAAATTAAAAAACAAACCGTAAATTTAAAAATTAACGAACAAGAAACGCAAACTGATCTATTATTAAATATAAATCAAGAAAATATAAATCAAGAAAATATAATTTCTGATTTTATTCCTCAGCTGTTAAATAAAATTTTATCTCCTCAAAATAATTCAGAACAATCGTTAAAAATATTGGAAATTGTAAACGAAGCTTTATCTAAAAAAGACATAATGTTTTATTCTAACAATTTTGATTTACAAAAAAATATTTTACAAAATAATTGGGCGGGAGAAATAAAATCAATAAACAATGGAGATTATTTAGCCGTAGTTAATATTAATGTTAATCAAGAATCAGATGAAAATATTAAACAATTAGTTGATCTACAAACGCAAATTTTAGACGATGGAACGATTATTAATACGACAAAAGTTACTAGAATATATTCTGAAAATCAATTTATTAATTCAAAAAATCTTAATTATATAAAACTTTATGTTCCAAAAGGAAGCGTTCTTCTTGAAATAAAAGGATTTAAAAAATTGCCAATTACTACTTTTTCAAATGAATATTCAATTGATGCAGATTTATCAAAAATTCAAAAACAAACATTGATTGACGAAGAGACTAACACAAGAATTAGTCAAGAATTTAATAAAACAGTTTTTGGCAATTGGATTGAAACCACTCCAGAAAAATCAACAACAATTGCATTTAAATATAAATTACCGTTTAAGTTGCAAGATTTAAAAATTAATAAAAATTCGCAAGGATTTTTCCAAAAAATTTACAAAAAAACAGCGCAAAAATTTAATTTAATTAACGAAACGCTTCCATATCAAATTTTAATTCAAAAACAATCAGGTAAAAAAGACGAACTTTGGAAATATTCTATTAATTTACCAGTGGATTGGCGACTTGTTTGGCAAAATTTTCCAATTGATTTTATGGAAAAAGATGGGCAAATTAAATTTGATTCTTTTTTAGATCAAGATCAACTTTGGACAATGCTTTTGAAGAAAGTAACCAACAATTAAAAGTAACCAGTAATAATAAAATTTCAAAATGTAAAGCGAAAAATATAAAATGACAATTAACTAAGAGTAATCTGTAATCCGTAACTAGTAACTATAATTTGCCAAAGGCAAATTATTAATTTAATTACTAAACTTTGGCAAAAATTATTCAGTCCATGCTGTCATTTCGACTGAAGCGAGTCCCAAAGTTTATTCGGGACGAGCGAAATGGAGAAATCCCTTTATTTTAAGCATTATTTATAACCTATAAGTTAAGGGATCCACGACTTCGCTCGGGATGACATAATTGCATTGTCATTTTGATTTTTGAATTTTACGCTGTTATTTTACGTTTTGCATTTTGCATCTTGAATTTTTATTACGAGTTACAAGTTACTTTTATTTATTTTGATTTTTTCTGCCTTCGGCACCATGCCTTCGGCAGGCAGGGATCTGCCGTAGGCAGAGATTTTTGCAATTTGAAATTTTTTTATGGCCATTCGAAATTTTTGCATCATTGCTCATATTGACCACGGAAAATCGACCTTAGCGGATCGATTTTTAGAATTAACAAATACGATAGATAAATTAAAAATGCATTCTCAATTTTTAGATCAAATGGATTTAGAAAGAGAAAAAGGCATTACTATTAAATTGCAACCCGTTCAACTTAATTATCAACCCCCAGTCAGTTGTCAGTTGCCAGTTACAAGTTACAAATTAAATTTAATTGATACTCCGGGTCATGTTGATTTCGCTTATGAAGTTTCGCGATCTTTAGCCGCAGTTGAAGGAGCTATTTTATTAGTAGACGCTACACAAGGAATTCAGGCGCAAACATTAGCTAATCTACATTTAGCTTTAGAACAAAATTTATTTATTATTCCAGTAATAAATAAAATTGATTTACCCAATGCTCAACCAGAAAAAACAGCGGAAGAAATAAAACAATTATTAAATTATGAATCATTACAAAATATTTGTTGCCAACCACTTTTTATTTCCGCAAAGACAGGTGAAGGAGTTGAACAACTTTTGTGTTCAGTAATTAAATATATTCCTTCGCCGGCTGATAATTTAAATAAACCATTGCGAGCTTTAATTTTTGATTCAGTTTATGATGAATATAAAGGAGTAATTGTATATATTCGCATTGTTGATGGAAAAATAGAAAAGGGAGATAAAATTGAATTTATGAAAACAAAAAAACAAACCGAAGCTTTAGAAGTAGGAATTTTTAAACCTAATCTTTTTCAAAAAGATAAATTAGAAACCGGCGAAATTGGCTACATTGCCACTGGTTTAAAAGATATAAAAAGTTGTAAAGTAGGGGATACGATAATAATACAAAGTGAAAAAAATTATGAAATCAAAGCTTTACCTGGATATAAAGAAGCCAAATCAATGGTTTTTGCCGGATTATTTTGTAAAGATGGAAGCGATTATCCAAAATTTCGAGAAGCATTGGATAAATTAAAATTGACTGACGCAAGTTTGTTTTATGAACCAGAAGTTTCTCAAGCTTTAGGATTTGGTTTTCGTTGCGGATTTTTAGGAATGTTGCATTTAGAAATTATTCAAGAACGTTTACGCAGAGAGTATGGATTAGATCTTGTGATTACAACTCCAAGCGTGGCTTATAAGGTGATCTTAAAATAAGAATCAAGAATTAAGAATCAAAGCTATAAAAATAAATCACAAAAATAATTTTTAATTTTTCTTAACCTTAATTTGATTCTTACTTCTTGATTCATTTTTTGATTTGCTTTTTTTAAAAAATTATTTAAAATATAAAAGTATGTTTTTTGAATATTTATACACAGAACCATTTTTTGCGATTGCCACTCTTTTGGGAATTATTTATGCTTTAACTATTCATGAATTTTCTCACGCGCTTGCAGCCGCTTTATTGGGAGACGACACGGCAAAAAATGAGGGCAGATTAAATTTAAATCCTTTGGTTCATATTGATTTTGTTGGTTTTTTAATGTTATTATTTATTGGATTTGGTTGGGGGAAACCAGTTCCTTTTAATCTTAATAATCTTAAAAATCAAAAATCAGATTCAGCGATTATCGCTTTTGCCGGTCCTTTATCAAACATCATTAGTTTTTTTATTTTTGTGGGAATTTTTAAATATTTAATTCCATTTTTAAATTTTGCGCCAAGCGTTTTATTAATTCATTTTTTAAGTTATTTAATTTTAATCAATTTAATTTTGGCAATTTTTAATTTAATTCCAATTCCTCCATTGGACGGTTCGAAAATTTTATTTGCAATTTTACCAGATCGATTTAAAAATTTTGAAATTTCTTTTGAACAAAACGGCCCATACATTTTAATTGGTTTGCTTATTTTAGACAATGTATTAAATCTTGGAATTTTTAATGGTTTATTTGATTGGATTATTCGTTTGATTAATATTTGAAAAATTTGACTTAAAAAAATAATGTGATAATATATAATATATAAAATTTATAATTTAAAAATTAAGATTTATGGTACAAGAAAAAAAATATTCAATAGTCGATGCTTTAAAAGACGATGCTTTAAAATTAGAATGGGAAAAAAAGGAAGAACAAGCTAAAAAACTTGAAACCCAGATAACAAGAGCAAATAATTGGGAAGAGCTTTTTAATACAAAAAAACAAGAGGCAGCTGATTTTTTAGAAAACGTGATTAAACCTTCCCAATTTGAATATGAAGCAAATGAAACATTAAAAAGCTATAAAATTGAAAAGCATCTCGAAGGCGATTTACATATTTTCAAACGTAAACGTACAATGAAAGGTTATAGTACTACTTTTCAAAAATTAAATTTAAATGGTAATGTAAAAATGGTCTTTAAAGGTCCAAACAATGAAATCAATGAAGATGTCATTATTCCAGAAGCAGGAAATGTGAATCATAATTTTACTATTGAGAATACTATCTTGCCTGACTTAGAACTTTTTGAAAAAATACCCAAAGAAGAATTACAAAAAATAACAAAATTAATGCCAGCAGAGTTAATCTCTTTTATAAAAGGAAAGCCTGCTACAAAAAGTTGGGAAAAAACAATGTTAGTAAATGGATATTTACCTCAAAGAATTGGTCATCGTATTTATCCTGATTTTATATTAAAAATACAAGTTGAATTAAAGGAAAAATATCCAGATTTATTTAAAAATACAATGAAATAAGCAAAAATTTCTAAAAGAAATTTTTACTTATTTAATATTTATCAAATGTTCTAATGTTAAAATGTTAGAATGTTATAATGCTTTATGCCTACAATTAATCAATTAATTAATAATCCAAGAAAAAAGAAAAGAATAAGAAAAGTTTCAATTTTGGGAGTTGTTTTTAATAGTTTAAGAAGAACAAAAAGAACATTAACCAAAGGCGCGCCTTTTAAAAGAGGCGTTTGTCTTAAAGTTGCCACAATCACTCCTAAAAAACCTAATTCGGCTTTAAGAAAAATTGCCAGAGTAAGACTTTCGAACGGCATGGAAGTAACGGCTTATATTCCGGGAATCGGCCATAATTTACAAGAGCACTCAATTGTTCTTTTGCGTGGCGGAAGAGTTAAAGATTTGCCCGGAGTCAGATATCATATTGTTCGAGGTGTTTTTGATACTCAGGGAGTGCAAGGAAGAAAACAAGGTCGTTCACTTTATGGAACAAAAAAAGAGAAAAAATAATTGCAAATTTCTCTGCCTTCGGCAGATCCACCGTAGGTGGAAAATTTCAGATTACAAAAATTCAAAATCAAGAATCAAGAATTAAGGTTAAGAAAATTAAAAATTATTTACAAATTTAAAATTTAAAATTTCTACAAGCTAAAAAGCTAATTTTTATGAGAGGAAAAAATGCGCCAATAAAAAAAATATTGCCTGATCCAAAATATAACAATATTGTAATTGCTAAATTTATCAATCATGTTATGAGAAATGGTAAAAAAACTATAGCTCAAAAAATAGTTTACGGGTGTTTTGATATTTTAAAAGAAAAAATTGAGAAAATTGAGAAAAGAGACATTAATGTTTTAGATATTTTTGATAAAGTTTTAAAAAATATCACACCAATTATGGAAGTAAGAGGAAAAAGAATTGGAGGGGCTAATTATCAAGTTCCAGTAGAAATCAGAGGAAATCGAAAAATTACATTGGGATTAAGGTGGCTCATCACAGCGGCTAAAGCAAGAAAAGGAAGATCAATGAAAGAAAAATTAACAATGGAAATGTTAGACGCTCTTAATAATACTGGCGGCACGATTAAGAAAAAAGAAGACGTTTATAGAATGGCGCAAGCTAACAGAGCTTTTGCTCATTTTGCCAGATTTGGACAAAGATAATGAAACATTGTAACATGATAACATTGTAACATGATAACATTTTTATTTAATCACTAATTTTGGTGATTTTAAAATTTAAATAAAATTTATGCAAAAAGAAGTTGATCCAGCAACAAAATTAACACGCTTACTTGATAAATCATTGAAAGATAAAAATGAATTACAACAAGGGGGAAAAGTTGAAAAACGAGATTTAGAAGGAGAAGAAAGGTACAAAAAACACCTTCTTATAGTTATAGAAAATATATTTAAAAATTATACAGAAACAGAAACAGAAACAGCAACAGAAACAGAAATAGAAATAAATAGCAAAAAAATAACTTTTATTAAAAATATTTTAAACACATGTGAAAATGTGATTTCCACAAGATTTATTGATGATCTAAATTTAAAAGAATATTTTAAAAAAATAAAAGAAATAATAAAAGGATTTGATTTTCAAAAAAAACCTGAAAGTTTTGATTCTAATGATGAAAAAATATTTTTTAAAACGGTGTATTTATTAACAATTATAGTAAAAAAATTAACAGATTCTCTAAAGCCATAAGTTATAACTAAACTTCGGCAAAAAATTTATTCAGCCCATGTTGTCATTTCGACTGGAGCGAGTCCCGAAGTTTATTCGGGACGAGCGAAATGGAGAAATCCCTTTATTTAAAGCCTTATTTATAAACTATAATTTAAGGGATTCCTCGGCTTCGCTCGGAATGACACAGTTAATTTTAATTGTCTCGATTCACTCGCTATGCTCGTTCGCTCGGAATGACACAGTTAATTTTAATTGTCTCGATTCACTCGCTATGCTCG
>CAYHOD010000033.1:8063-8415 GCA_964358215.1 uncultured Gammaproteobacteria bacterium
TTCGCTCGGGATGACGCAGTTAATTTTAATTGTTTCGACTCATTCGCTACGCTCGTTCGCTCGGAATGACACAATTACATTGATTAATTAGAATTTTGAATTTTGAATTTCGAATAAATTTTGAATGACTTAATTTTGAAATTTACAATTTACAATTTGCAATTTTCTATGGATTATCCTTTAATAAAAACAAGAAACATTGGAATAATCGCTCATATTGACGCTGGTAAAACAACTGTCACTGAGCGAATTTTATATTACACTGGAAAAAAACATAAAATTGGCGAAGTTCATGAAGGCGCGGCTGAAATGGATTGGATGGAACAAGAAAAAGAACGAGGAATTACAATTA
>CAYHOD010000034.1:0-8044 GCA_964358215.1 uncultured Gammaproteobacteria bacterium
AAGAAAAATTTTGCAATTTTTAATTTTGTAATTTTTAATTTTTAAATAATTTTTAATAATATAATTTTTAAACATTTATAATAAATACTCTTTCCGATATAATAAAATTTCTCTTGGTGGGCAGGGAGGGATTCGAACCCCCGAAGGCAAAAGCCAACTGGTTTACAGCCAGTCCCGTTTGACCACTCCGGTACCTACCCTAAAGCGTAAAGTGTAAAACACAAAACATAAAATAACAATTACTTCAAGTCATCTGTAACATGTAACAGTAATAAAAAATCAAAAGTAAAAATTAAAAATGAAAAAAATAATAAAATTTAATTCTCAAGTAATATTTATTCTTGATAAAGCGCTTATTTTTGCAATTTGTTTTTGTATTTTTTCTAATTCCATTTTCTTAGCTGAATTTTCTTGACTTGTTTTTATATAAAGCCAAAGCAAACTTGCTGTCCAACACGGTAAAGCGCCTATAATTGGTATTACTTCAGCTCCCGCTGTAATTCCAGTTGTCATTCTAATTCTTTTTATTTGTTGAAAACTTCCTTTACCAAGACCAAAAAATAAAACACCTCCAAATGATAAATCTATTATCCAATCTAACCAAGAAGCTAATTCTACAGAACATATATCAAATAAATCTTTAGTGCCTGCAAACAGCATAGCAAGCGTAAAAAGCGTTATACTAAACTCGGCTATTTCTTTTTCTAATTTAGCGGCTTTTGCTTGTAATTTTTTTAATTTAATTTCTTTATCATTTTCATTTTCACTATTTTTATTTTTAGATTCTTGCATTGCCATTTGAAGCGCAATTTCATTATCTTGGTCATTATTTTGATTTTCTGATTCTTGTGGCATATAAAAAAGTAAAAAGTAAAAATGCAAAATGTAAAAAATAATCAATGAAGCTACAAGCTATTATTTATTGTTTTTTCTATTTTTTCTTTAATTTTTTTAACTTGTTCTGAAGATGGCTGCGTCATTTGATTTTCATTTTGCGCATTTTTTTCCTCGATAGATTGAATTTCTGAAATTTTTTGTTTAACATCTTCCAATGATTTTTTAAATTCATTTAAATTTTCTTTAAATTGCAAATTTTGTTCATTAATTGGCAAATTTATTTTTTTAAATGAAGAAAAGGTTTGCTTTAAAAAAAATCCCCAAATAATTATTATTATAATTGTTAGTATGGAAACGCTAAACCATAATATCAATCGCTTTTTTTTATTATCCATAAATTATTTATTTTCCATTTCTATTATTTTCATCTCTATTTGACTAACTAAATCTTTTTTAGAAATTTTTAATTTATTTATTGGTTCCATTTTTTTAATGTCCATTTCTGAATAAAATTTATCTATTTTATCAAGATCTTTTTTTAATCCTGAAACTTTATAATGCATCGGAACAACAATTTTAGGTTCAATCTGACTAATTATTTGTTTAGCGTCTTTAGCATCAATTGTAACAATTCCGCCAATTGGAATTAAAAGAATGTCCACTTTTTCTATTTTTTCTAATTGTTCATCAGATAAAATATGCCCTAAATCTCCCAAGTGCGCAATGGTTATTTCATTCATTTTGATTAAATAAATAACATTACATCCTCTTTCGATTCCTTGATTTTTGTCATGAAAACAAGGAATGCCATAAATAAAAACATTTTTAATTTCATATTCTCCGGGACTTGAAACAATGAAAGGAGATTCTTTTTCAATCCCTGAAATTGCCGCAATATTATTATGATCGCGATGTTCATGACTTACTGTTACAATATCAGCCTTTAATCTGCTTAAAGGTTTTAATCCAATATGAGCGCCGTCATAAGGATCTGTAATTAAAGTTATATTTTTATCTTGTATTTTAAAACAAGATTGGCCGAGCCATGTTATTTCCATAGACAAATGGTAAAAAATCAATATAATTTATTGTATAAAATTTAATTAAAAAAAGCAATAATTTATGATAATGTTAATGTGTTAAAATGTTATTATGTTATAATATTTTATAATGTTAATATGTTAAAATATTTATTATGGATTATATTCATCAAAAAATAGAAGAAAAATGGCAGACGATTTGGGGAGAAAACAAATCTCACAAAACCAGAGACGCTTTTAAAAAGAAAAAATTTTACTGTTTAGATATGTTCCCTTATCCTTCTGGTGAAGGATTGCATGTTGGCCATATGAGAGGATATTCTTATTCAGACGCAATAGCTAGAAAGAAAAAAATGGAAGGATATAATGTTTTGCATCCAATTGGATGGGACGCTTTTGGTTTGCCAGCTGAAAATTTTGCTTTAAAGTACGGAGTTCATCCAATTAAAAGCGTTAAAAAAAATATAGAGAATATTAAAAAACAACTTAAAACAGCTGGATTTATGTATGATTGGGATCGAGAGATAAATTCTTCTTGTCCAGAATATTATAAATGGACGCAATGGTTATTTTTACAATTATATAAAAAGGGGTTGGCTTATAGAAAAGAAGCGCCAGTAAATTTTTGTCCTTCATGCAAGGCAAGTTTAGCCAACGAAGAAGTAATTGACGGAAAATGCGAAAGATGCGGAACATTGACAATTAAAAAAAATTTAAAACAATGGTTTTTTAAAATCACAAAATATACTGATCGATTAGTTGATGATTTAGAAAATTTAGATTGGCCAGAAAAAGTAAAAACAATGCAAAGAAATTGGATTGGCCGAAGTTATGGAACGGAATTTTTTATGGAAGTTTTACACGGAGAAAAAGGCGCGATGAAACCAGAAAAAATTGATAAATTTACTTGTCAATGGTTAGGAATTGATCCTTCGGAAGAATTAGTAAAAATAAAAGTTTATACAACACGAATTGATACTGTTTTTGGAATGACTTACATTGTCTTGGCGCCTGAACATCCTTTAATTCCATATTTAACCACTGAAAAATATAAAGAAGATGTGGAAAAATATATAGAAAAAATAAAAGACGTTTCAGAAATTGAAAGAACGTCTCAAGAAAAAGAAAAAACTGGGGTTTTTACCGGTTCTTTTGTTATCAATCCTCTCAATGGAATAAAAGTTCCTATTTGGATTGCTGATTATGTTTTATTAGAATATGGCACCGGAGCAATTATGGCGGTTCCTGCTCACGACGAAAGAGATTTTTCTTTTGCTGAAAAATATGGTTTGGAAATTATTGAAGTAATAAAATCTGAAAATGGAAAATCTTCTATTGAAAATGGCGCGTTTGTTGAAGATGGAATTCTAATTGGTTCTGGAGAATTTGATCAATTATCTTCCGCTGTCGCGCGAGAAAAAATTACTCAGTGGTTGGAAAATCAAGGATTTGGTTTTGGAACTAAAAAATATAAAATAAGAGATTGGCTAATTTCTCGTCAAAGATATTGGGGGGCGCCAATTCCAATTATTTATTGCAATCAATGCGGAGAAGTTTTAGTTCCTGAAGAAGATTTACCAATTAAACTTCCAAAAAATATTAAAAATTTTCATCCAACATTGGATGGAAAATCTCCTTTAGCCAATGTTGATGAATTTGTTGGAACAAAATGTCCAAGCTGCGGGGGATATGCTGAAAGAGAAACTGATACCATTTCGCAATGGGTTTGTTCTTCTTGGTATTTTACAAGATACGCTGATCCTAAAAATTCAAAAGTAATTTTTGATAAGAAAAAAATAAATCATTGGTTGCCAATTGATTTGTATATTGGCGGAGTAGAACACGCGATTTTACATTTACTTTACGCTCGATTTTTTACTAAGGTTATGCAAGATTTGAATTTAATAGAATTCAGCGAACCATTTATTCATCTTTTTAATCAAGGAATGATTTATTACAAAGGAACAAAAATGAGCAAGTCTAAAGGGAATGTTGTTAATCCAGATGAATTTTTTGAAAAATATGGAGCTGACACAATGCGAGTTTATGAATTTTTTTTAGGACCAGCCGAACAAGATGTTGAATGGAACGATCAAGGAGTAAAAGGAGTTTATAGATTTTTACAAAAAGTTTGGAAAATAGTTGAAAAATATGAAATACAAAATATAGAAAAAAATAAACAAGACAACAAAACAATTGAACAATTAAGGTGTTTAAAAGAATTAGAACAATTTACTAACAAAACAATTAAAAAAGTAACTGATGATATTGAAAATTTTAAATTTAATACGGTTGTTAGTTGTTTAATGGAATATACAAATAAAATTTTTCTGCCTTCGGTAGATCTCCCGAAGGGAGATAATTTTTCTGCCTTCGGTAGATCTCCCGTAGGGAGACAATTTTCAATTTCCAAGGATAATATTTTAATTTTATTAAAACTTCTTGCGCCAATAGCTCCTCATATTTGCGAAGAATTATGGCATAAATTACATCCGGAAATTTCAGAAAAAGAAAGCATTTTTAATCAATCATGGCCAAAATACGACGCTAATTTAATTATAGAAGAAAAGTTTAAATTAGTTGTTCAAATTAATGGAAAATTAAGAGACACCATTGAACTTGAAAAAAATATTTCTGAAATTGAAGCAAAAGAATTGGTTTTAAAAAATGAAAAAATAAAAAAATGGATTTCTGAAGAACAACAAATTAAAAAAATAATTTTCATTCCCGGAAGATTAATTAATATTGTTATATAAATGATTTATTTTAATATTTTAAAATTATTTCCTTCTGCTTTAAAAAGAGAAATTGTTGAATTTTATATTTCTGTTTCAATTCAAAATTTTGCTCTTTCAATTATTTCTCTTTTTTCACCCATTTATCTTTATAAATTAGGATTTTCAATTCCTCAAATCCTAATTTTTTTTGTGTTCGCTTATTTTTTGTATTTTTTTTTAGTTCCATTTGGAGGAAAAATCATTAATCGTTTTGGATTTGAACATTCTATTTCTTTTTCAATTCCATTTTGTATTTTATATTTTTTATGTTTTTATTTAATCGCTTTTTATTCTTTTTTAATTTTTATTGCTCCTGTTTTTTTGGCTATTTATAAAATGTTATATTGGCCAAGTTATCACGCTAATTTTGCAAAATATGGGACCAAAGAAGAAATAGGAAAAGAGATTAGCGCTTTAAGAATAATAAATTTATTGATTGAAATGAGTGGTCCGATTATCGGGGGATTGATTATTACTTTTTTAGGATTCAAAATTTTATTTTTTATTGCTGGTTGTATTTTTTTTATTTCAATTATTCCTCTTATTATAACAAAGGAAAAATTTATTTCTAAAAATTTTTCTTGCAAAGATTGTTTTAAATTTTTATTTTTTCAAAAAAATAGAAAAGCAATGTGGAAATTTATAGGCATAGGCGAAGAATTAATTGATTTAGTTTTGTGGCCTATTTTTATTTTTTTAATTATTCAAAGTTATTCTATAATGGGCGGATTAATTTCTTTGTCCATTTTGATTAGTATTTTCATTACTTTTTATGTCGGATATTTTTTTGATAATGGCAACGGAAAAAAGATACTTAGAAAAAGTTTAATTCCGTATTTTATTTTTTGGACAATACGAGGATTTATAAAAACTATTAGCGGAGTTTTTTTAATAGAATTTTTTACTAGAATTATTAAAACAGGAATTTCTATTCCTTTAACCGCTCACACTTATAAAGTGGCTAATAAATACGGGACTTTAAAATACGCTGTATTTTTTGAACAATCTTTAACAATTGGAAAAATATTCATTGCCATGATTGCAATTTTATTATTTTCTATTTTTGGCGTTGAATTTTGGACCTGGGTTATTATTTTTTTTATTGCCGGTTTATTTTCTTTATTATATTATGTTGATTCAAAATAATACAATTCAAAAAGCGATTGAAATTTTAAAAAATGGCGGGATTATAATTTATCCCACAGACACTTGTTATGGAATTGGCGTTGACGCGACAAATAAAGAAGCGATTAAAAAAATGATTAATTTAAAAGGAAGAAATTTTAAAAAACCGATTTCAATAATTGTAAAAAATTTTAAGATGGCTCAAGAAATTTGCGAATTTAATTTACAAGCCAAAAAAATATTTAAAAAATATTTACCAGGACCTTTGACATTAATATTAAAAAAGAAAAAAAATATTTATCAATTGCCAAATATTCTTACAGCCGGAAAACAAAAAATTGGCATTAGAATGCCAAAAAATAAAATAGCTTTAGAATTAATTAGGAAATTTAATAAACCAATTACAACTACTTCGGCTAATATTTCAAATCAACCAGAGTGTTATTCTAAACAAGAAATTTTAAAACAATTTAAAAAAAATATAAAAAAAATCGATTTAATATTAGATATCGGAAAACTTCCAAAAATTAAACCATCAACTATAATTGAAATTATCAATGATAAAGTTAAAATTTTAAGACAAGGACCGATAAAAATACAAAAAAACATTCTAACATTATAACATGATAACATTGTGTCATTTCGAGCGAAGCGAAAAATCTTAATTGGCTTATAGGAAAATCAAAATTAAAAATTTATGGCTTTTGATTTTCCTATTACAAAATATAAGTTGTTTTTAATTATTGATTATTTTTTTCTATTTTTTTTCCGCTCATAGCTCAATGGTAGAGCAGTAGCCTCTTAAGCTATTGGTTCCAGGTTCAAATCCTGGTGAGCGGAAAAAGTGTAGAATGCAAAATAAGAATTAAGAATGCAAAATAAGAATTAAGAATGCAAAATAAGAATTAAGAATTATGGGAAATTAATAATTTTATTGTTATCATGTTATCATGTTATCATGCTTTATGGCGGTGTAGCTCAGTGGTTAGAGCAGAGGAATCATAATCCTTGTGTCGGGGGTTCAAATCCCTCCACCGCTATTATTGTAATTTTTTATAAAAAATATTAAAATAAAAATTAATCAAGACAAAATTTAAAGGTCGGCTTGATAATTTTAATTAAATTAATTTTTCTGCCTACGGCAGATCTCCCGAAGGGAGATAATTTTAAAACTAAATATTATGAATAAAAAAACATATTATATAATCGGAATTATTGTAGTGATTATTATTATCGCTATTGCAATATATGCTTCTCAATCTCAACAAACAATAAATGACACAGACACAGATATAATTCCAGCGCCTTTAGAAAACCCAGCAGATATAATTCCAGCGCCTTTAGAAAACCCAGCAGTAAATGGAAATCCAGGAGATATAATTCCAGCGCCTTTAGAAAACCCAGCAGTAAATGAAGTCCCAACAGAAAATGTAGTTCCAACACCTAATGAATAGATAATGTATAAAAGTTAAAATTAAAATAAAACTCTCTATTAATTAGAGAGTTTTATTTTTTTAAACATTGCGCGAAATTTTATTATTTTATTTTTATTTAATAAAAAAATTTTTTAAAACGCGCGCGCGTTAAAGTTGTTAAAAAATACAATAAACAAATTAAAATAACATTTAAAATAATTTGTTGAATTAAATCGAACCAATAAATTTTATTTAAAATCAAACTAAACGCATTAATTTTAATTAAATAAAAAAAATTAATTAAATTTATTAAAATAAAATTATAACTTAAAACGCCAATAAAACCAATAGCCGGATAAGTAAGAAAATGCTGTTTGCTAAAATAATTATTAAAAAAATTTTTAATAATTATTGTTGTTAAAACCAAAGAAATCACAAAAGAGCCAAACCAAAAATTTGAATAAATATCCAGTAAAAATCCTCCGAATATTACTCCGATCAATGCCAGAGGATAATTTACTATTGTTGTAAAAATTGTTATAATTAAAAGTAAATTAATATTTTTTAAAAAATCAAAATGAGACAGAAAACCAATTTGAAAAATGCCGGCTAAAATTATTAATAAAATATAAAATAATGTTTTCATGCTATAATTATAGCATGAAATTAATTTTTATTAAATCACAATGTTATAATGTTGCAATGCTTTACGGAGAGGTCGCATAGCGGTCTAGTGCGCTTGCTTGGAAAGCAAGTATACTGTAAAAGGTATCCAGGGTTCAAATCCCTGCCTCTCCGCCAATTTTCAGAATTCGGATTTTGGGCGATTATTGCCTCGCCCCGCCAAAGG
>CAYHOD010000035.1:0-8028 GCA_964358215.1 uncultured Gammaproteobacteria bacterium
GAGGAATCCCTTAAATTAGTTTATAAATAAAGCTTAAAATAAAGGGATTTCTCCACTTCGCTGCGCTTCGGTCGAAATGACAGTATGGAGGGATTTCTCCACTTCGCTGCGCTTCGGTCGAAATGACAGTATGGAGGGATTTCTCCACTTCGCTCGTGGAGCCTGTCCCGAGCAAAGTCGAGGGGCTCGCTCCAGTCAAAATGACAGAATGTGCATGTGTCATCCCGAACGAAGCCGAAACAATTATAAAATAAACTGTGTCATTCCGAGCGAAGCCGAGGGATCCCTTAAACTGTAGAATTCAAGGGATTTCTCCATTACAGTCGAAATGACAGAGCGGGACGATTATTTTTAAAAAAAATATTTTTGCCAAAGTTTAATTAATTAGAAATTTAAAATATTTTGTATTATGTTTTTAAATAAAAATAAAAAAGAATTTCATAAAAAAATTATCGCAACAGCAATTTTATTTTTGTTTGTTTTTTCTTTAATTACTTCCGCGTTTTTAATTCCCCAACCAGCGCAAGCAGTATTACCTGTAACTGATTGGCCTAAATTTATTTGGGATAAGATAACTTATGTATATGAAAAAGCAAGAAAAGAAATCGCCGCTAAAACTTACAAAGTAGCGCTAAGCGGTTATTTGAATAAATTAGCCGAGGAAATGGGAACTTATTACGCTACCGGAGGAAAAGGAGCAAAACCTCTTTTTGTGACAGATCGAAAGAAATGGCTAAAAGAAGTGAAAGATGGAGTAGCTGGAGATTTGATCAATAATATTGCCAAAGGAATATTAGGAGGAACTTGCGCTAGTAATCCTAAACAAACATGTAAGACAGATACAGAGTGTATAGCGGGTGTCAATACTATAGATTTAGGTGAAATAACTCATTATTTTGATCCTAATCCCGCAATTCCTCAAGCAGAGATCGATGCGCTTTTTAAAAAGGGTAAAGACATGGGAATAAAAGAAACAGAAATGAAAGTAGATACAACAAACTATAAACCACCGCATGTTGTTGGACAGACAAATACAAAGGGCAAGTGTATTATTAAAGGTTTTGATTTGTGCGAAGTTGATCTTCAATTAAGAGCTTCTTTAATAGCCGGAGTTAAAGTAGAATTTGAAGAATATGAATCTAAATGTCCTTTATCTAAAATGAAGGAACATTATAAAGAATTAAAAAATAGAAATAAAATTGAAGATTGGGTTGATTTTCAAAAATATTTTAATCCAGAAGCCAATGAAATTGGAGCTCATTTAGTAATGGTAACCCAAATTATTGATCAACAAGATAATAAAGAAAAAATAGAAAAAGAACTTATACCAGAAGGAATTTTCCCCGTAAAAGAAAAAATTTCTGGAGATGTGAAAACGCCATCCCCTCAAGTAAAAGCCGCGGTTGATTCTACAATAGACAAATCTTCTAAAGTAGAAGAAACACCAACAGGCAATATGTGGGCTGACGCTTTTGGTATTTTTGCTAAAAGTTTTGCTAAAAAATGGTTAAAATTACTTTTTGAAAAAGGATTTAGCGGTCCTCCTCCTCCTGATAATAATAATAATTCGGCTGTTACAAGTTGGGCCAACATACAAGCGGCAGAAAAAATTTATTCTTCAATTTTTACGCCAAAAATTATCTCTGGAGGAAATTATGATATTTTAACAAACTATCTTAGCTGTCCAGATGATTTAAATTTTGCTAAAGCTGATCAATGCGTTTTAAATCAAGAAATGGGATCTTTGCTGCAAAATAATGAAAGATTAAGTTTTCAAGACGCGATTGATAAAAATAAAGAAAATAACAGTTATAATTGGGTTAATTTGCCGGTTGGCAAAGATAAATCCGGAGCTGTTTTAAATCAAGGATCTCAAAATGAAGGATTTAGTCTGGCTAATATTAAAAAAATGCGTTTAGCGCGCATTGTTCCGATTGGACTGGAATTTGCGGCTAAAAAAATTATAGATTCTTCTGATATTGATAGTAAAAGTTTAAAAGAAATAGTGGAAAAATTTAATGATAATACCAGTCCATTTTATCATTTAGTTGATCCAAATTGGATTTTAAAAATTCCTCAACATCAATGCCAAGCAATGGCTTTTGGTTCAACTTTGGAAGCGCCTGGATCAAATCAAAGAAATGAAGCTTGCGTTGATTTGCAAAGCTGTCTTAAAAATGACGCTGAAAATAATTGTCAAGGAGCATGGGGATATTGTGTTAGAGAAAAAAATATTTGGCGATTTGGCGAAGGCGATCAATGTCCGGAACGTTTTAATACTTGCCAAACTTTTCAAAAAGACAATGCAACAGTTACTTTTTTGCAAAATACTTTAGATTTTAATGGCTGCGACAGCGCTAATTCTGGATGTTTGTGGTATTCAAAATTATATGTTAAAGGAAAAGAATTATGCGCTAAAAATCTTATAACATGTCAGAAACAAGCAGAAGACACGTGTAATACAGCATTTGAAACGTGCCAACAAACAGAAAGCGTAACATGCGACCAAGATTTAATAATTTGTAATACAGAACAAAAAGCGCCATGCGATACAAATTTTACAACTTGTAACACAACAAATGAAACAGACAGTTTTTCAGTGGCTAATAGAATTTATTTTAATAAAAACGCGCAAACTTGCGCTTCTCAAAATGACGGATGTCATGAATTTATTCAATTAACCGATATCGCGGATAATTTAACAAACAAAGAAGTTTTAGACAAAGTTCAAAATGATTTAGAAAAAGACGATGATTATTCTAATTACGCGACAGTTAATAAAATTTATTTAAATAAAAATAGATTAGAATGTAGCGCAACAAACGCTGGTTGTGAAAAATACACGCCAACCAATGGAGATTCTTGGATTCCGGGAATAATTAAACAAGAAAATATTTGTTTGCCAGAATGTGTTGGATATAAAACTTATCATCAATTAGGAACAAATTTTGAAGCTCCAATTTATCCTTCTTATTTAATTCCAAACGGAAAACAATGTTCCGCAAGCGACGTTGGCTGCGATGAATTTACTAATTTAGACGAAGTGGCAAAAGGAGGAGAAGGCAAAGAATATTACACTTATTTACGACATTGTGTAAAAACAAACGAACCGAGTTGCGGAGTTTTTTATACTTGGGTTGGTTCGGACACTCAAGGATTTCAATTAAAATCTTATAACTTGCAAAAGGACGGAGCCGGCCCAAAAATAACCAATGTTTTAACAGATTTAGGCCCTTGCGAATCTGAAACAGACGCGATAAATAATCCAGAATGCAAAGAATTTTATGACGAATTGGGAAATGTTTATTATAAAATTTATAAAAAAACAATTACTTGTTCTGATGATTGTCATCCTTTGCGCAGAACAGAATTTACTGATCAATTAGGTTGTGAAACTTATGGCGGAACTTGGGAAATAAATGAATCGCGATGTATTTTTATGGCTATTCCAAAAGAAGGAACAACTTGTTCTTTTGCAAGCGCTGGTTGCAGGGCCTATAGAGGAAATTATGGCGATAACATCAGAATAATTTTACAAAATGATTTTGAAAATATGAATTTTGAAGGATGGGATAATGTTGAAATATCCAGCGAAGCAAGTATGCTAAACGGACATTCTATAAAATCTAGCAATACTCCAATCACTGATTTAATTCAATTAAGCGAAGGAGTAATGCCAAATTTATTAATTCAAAATAAATCGTATGAAATTTCTTTTTGGGCTAAAAGCGGAGGAGTTGACAAAGAAAATGTTGAAGTAAAATTTAATGACGGAAACGCGCCTTTGTCTTTTGGAATTCAAGAAATTGGAACAGACTGGAATAAATATACTTTTGGTCCGCTTTTATTTAATCGTTTGATAAATGAATTAGAAAAATTAGAAATATTGGGCAATGTTTATGTTGATAATATAATTTTAAAGGAAATCACAAATGATATTTATTTAATAAAAAATTCTTGGAACATTCCTATTTCTTGCGATCAAACTTTAATACATGAAGATTTGCCTCAAGCAATGTTAAATTGTGAAGAATATCAGGACAGAAGAGGCGCTTTTCAATATTTAAAATCTTTTTCTAAAATTTGCGATGAAAAACAAATAGGATGTCAGACTTTAATTGACACCCAAAATTCTCTTTCTCCTTATGAACAAACAATAAAAGAAGTTGTTACGCCTCCAGACGCAGTTGTTTATTATGTAAATAATCCTTTAAATTATTGTCCTTCTCAGGAAAAAGGCTGCGAGTCTTTTGGTTTGCCAGACCTTGATGTAAATGGAGCAATTAAAAAAGATAAATATGACAAACAAATATGGAAAGATGTTTATTTAAAAAATGATCCGGACAAATATGAAACAAATGTTTGTTTAAATTCTGAAATGTCTTGTCAAGAATATAAATATGGAGAAAATAATAGTTCAATCGCTTATTTTAAAGATCCAAAAGATAAAGTTTGCGATTATAAATTAGTTTCAGGTCAAACAGAATATGGTTGGTATAAAAAAGGAACTGAATCTGGATTGCCAGATTGTCAAGATGATGGAAAAATTTTACAGGGCTGGGTTGGAAATTGTTCAAATAATTATTCTGGATGTACAGAATTTATTGATCCTTTAGACAATCAATCATTTTATTATTTAAATAACGATAAAATTGACAGAAGTTCTCCAAACGGATTAGTTAGCAAAAAAGAAGGGAAAATTTTATTTAATGATAGTTCTAAAAAAGAATTAATTTATAATGCCGAAGAAACTTATAAAAATAGCGAAACGCAAGGAAAAGGCGTTGCGCCAAGCGTAGAGTGTAATTCACCAACTTGTTTTAATGGAGATGTATTAATAGATCCTTTGCCTGCTGGATGCAAAGCTAATCAAATGACAAAATGCGATGCTAATTCAATAATTAAAGTTGATCGCGATAGAATTTGCGGACAATGGCTTTCTTGCGCAAGCAGCAATCAAGTAATGGTTAATAATAAACAAAAAAATATTTGCAATCAAATTGGACTATGCAGCGAATTTGAAGAAAACGCTTCTTCCGGATGCGACAAATGGGTTACTACAGGAGAAGGCGAAGAATGTTTAAATGATTTAGAATGTTTGTCTGGAAAATGCGAAAATAAAATATGCGCAAAAACAGCAGCTTTAACAACGGATAATTATCAAACAAGAAATATTTCTTGGGATGGCTTGGATTATAGCGGTTATGTTATTGCTAATCAATATCCAATTTTTACTTTAAAACAATTAGATCATCAGGAAGTCAATAAAACTTGCGATAAAGATTCTGATTGTTTATCCGGAAAGTGCGAAGCAAATAAAAAATGCGCACTAAGTCCTGTTTGGGGATTAGCGTATGGATATTTAGAAAATCATCAATGTAAAAATAATACTGATTGTTTGTCTGGAATATGTACAAATGATAAATGTTCAAAAGAAAATATTTCAATAATATCTAAATTTTGCAGAGCTTATCCAGAAGCTACTTCTCCTTTTCCAATGAACGTAGTAAATCAAGATGGTTTTCAAGGCGCGAATTTTTGCAGTTCAGAAGAAACAACTGACAACGCTTGTGAATGCAGTTATAAAAAAGCGGAAACAGCTGATTGGAATACTGCCTATTTTAATGTAAACACAGCAGCGCCTTCAGGAATTTGTTCAGAAGGAATTAATGAAAAAATGGGAAAGCGATGTTCTAAAGATGATGATTGTTGTGTAGGACAAAATGGCGAGGATATAAATTGTTTAACTGACAAAAAAGGACAATGCAGCGCGATTAGAAAAGCGAATACTTATTATGGCTGGAAAGGTTATTGTTTGGAAAAGGATGTAAATGGAAATTGTATTACTTGGTTTCCAATTGATAATGTTGAAGGCGAACCAGATTCTTTTTCTTCTGATTTCAAAATAGCTGATATGCAATCAATTGATTCTAATTGGAAAGGGCAATATTGTGAAGAAGATGATAGCTTTACACAAACAATAACTCAATATGGAAAAGTTTATTGTGAAAAAGAACAAAAAGACGCTATTACAGTAACCATTTTTCCTCCCGCTCCTAAGGCAGGACTTAATTATAAACTTGAATCTTGCGCGATCGGCACATATCCATGTAAAATATATAAAAAGGTTGATTATTCGTGTTTTCTTTCGCAAACAGAGGAAACAACAAAATGTCAACAAAATGGCGGAGAATGTAAGTCTTTTGTATGTTATAAACGGGTAGATAGTTCTTGTCAAAACGCAGGATCTAAACGCGGAAACGTAAGTCAGGCAAATTTTGGCGAGAATAACACCTGTTATTTAGCTCTTTCTTGTAACGGATCAACTTCTCATCACGGAGAAGCGTGGGCATATTTACAAGCTGTTTATAAAGCTAATTATTGTAAAGAAGTAGCTTCTATTCCATTTCAAAATATTTTTCAAGGTTCTGGCGTGAAACTTCAAGTTTATAAAGATTATAAAAACCATTCAACAGAAATGTCTGGTTATCATAATTATCCAACAAGCAGTGATTTAGCTTATTCTTATGGAGAAATGTGTACTCCTTTTGGCAGCGCGAATTTACCAGATGGTTGTGGAAATGGAATTAATAGTTGTCAAGCAGCTTTATTTTATGATAAAGAGATAAATTGCAGTTCAGACGCTGGATCAAGAACTTCTTATAATGGAAATATAGATAATTTAAGAAAACTCTTTGTTAAAGCGGATATTTATTCTTTTAGTCCCCCGGAAATTATTAATTGTCAGGTAGCGACTAAACCAATAAGTGATTGTCAAGCTTGTCTAAATAATTATACTTTGTCAGAAACATATGAACAAAATGACGCTTGTAATAAAATTGAATATGAAAAATGTATTGGAGATTTAAATAATAGTATTAAAAAAGGATATGAATCTGGTTGTTATTCTAAATGTACTCCTTGTACTCCTTGTCCTACTTGTAATCCTCCAACTATATGTCCTGTTTGCCCAGATGTAAATAATTGTCAAGAATGTCCAATTGGTTTTGACAAAAAATTATTTACAACAGCAAGCGAAGCAGACACAGCTGGTTATGTTTATGGATATTATGATTATGATAATGATATAGAAAGCGATTGCGCAAATAATTCTGAAGGACTTTGCGTTTGTCAAAAAAATGAGCCAGTTGAAGGATATCCAACCTATTGTTTAGAAAATGCACAAACAATTACTGATTGTCCTTCTTGTTCAAATGGATTTGTTCAACAACTTTATAATTATGAAGATGGTAAAACTCATGGATTTAGATATTGTAAAACAACTCAAAATCTTTGTGTTTGTCAAAAAGACACAAAAAATTATTATCCAACTTTTTGTCAGGAAGAATCAAAATTACCATCTGATTGTTCAGCGCCTAATCGAGGATTTATAACCACAAAAACTTTAACTAATTCTGAAGCAGAACAAGAAGGGTTTGACAAATGTTTAGAAAAAGAAAACGCTTGTATTTGTAAGGCCAAAGAAGGTACTAGTGGTTATCAAAAAACAGATGATTGGGATGATATGCCATACACAGAAAGTCTTCCAATAATTCATGAAGCAATACAACCAAAGCCAGGAGAAAAATATAGTGATTTAGGAATAACCGGAATAATAATTAATAATAAAACAAGCGGAGAAATAACAGATCAAGGAAAAGGTTATGTTAACGCAACAGTCGCTTTTTTCGCTATGGCTGATCCAAATCAAGCGCCAATCAGAGAAATTAATATTGATTGGGGAGATGACACAGAATCTAATGTAAGCGGAAGTTTTTTAAATCATGTCGCGGACAAAATAACAGAAACAAAATATTGCGCTGATCAAAATATTTGCATTGACACGCCGTTTATTTTTGTCAAAACTTATATTAAACAAGGGACCTTTGCTCCAACAGTCAAAATAACCGACAATTGGGGAAAAACAATAAATGTTCAATCATCAATAAAACTTACAGTGGAATAACAAAACTTTGGCAAATTTCCGACTTAATTATCAAATTAACTGTGTCATCCCGAGCGAAGCCG
>CAYHOD010000036.1:0-8018 GCA_964358215.1 uncultured Gammaproteobacteria bacterium
GGTTTCCATACGCTGGGGGGAATTATGGGATTTCACGGCTTCCGCCGTAGGCGGACGCGGGGGTCAGTGCGCGGATTTTGCTTTGCAAAATCCGCTCCTCTTTCCCAATCCTGAAAATGTCTCTGCTGGTGCCCAAGAGAGGATTTGAACCTCCATACTCTTACGAGTGCTACCACCTCAAGGTAGTGCGTATACCAATTCCGCCACCTGGGCTCTAAAAATGCAAAATGTGTTTTATAAGCGTCATTTTTATTTTAGTAATGTTTTCCATTCCTCGTCTATTTTGTCTTGAATTATTTTAATAATGCTTTCATTTTCTGGTTTGAAAAGATGAGAAAATCTTTTTTGTAATTTTAAAAATTCTTCAACAGGAAGTTTTTGTTTTGGTTGATAATTTAATTTATATTTTTTATTTTCTATTTCATACAAAGGCCAAAAACAAGTTTCAACAGCCATTTTGGAAATTTGAATAGCCGAATCAGAAGGAAATTTCCAATTTAACTGGCAAGGAGAAAAAACATTCAAAACTGCTGGACCGTCAATTTGAAAAGCTTTTTCGGCTTTTTGATATAAATCAGACCAATGATGAACAGCGGATTGAGCGGCATATGGGATATTATGAGCAGCAACAATTTTAATCAAATCTTTTTTAAAAACTTTTTTTCCATTTGGTGTTGTGGTAGTTGTTGCGCCATAGGGCGTTGCCGAAGATCGTTGATTTCCCGTGTTCATATAAGCTTCATTGTCGTAACAAACATAAACAAAATTATGTCCTCGCTCTAAAGCTCCGGACAAAGATTGTAATCCAATATCATAAGTGCCGCCATCTCCGCCAAAAACCACAAATTTAATTTTTGTTTTTATTTTATTTTTTTTCTTTAAAAAATAATAAGCGCGTTCAATTCCGGAAATTGTCGCTGAAGCATTTTCAAAAGCGCTGTGCATCCATGGTACATTCCATGATGTTTGAGGATAAATAGACGAAGTAATTTGAAGACAACCGGTTGCGCTAACAACTATTACCGGATCTTTGCTCGCGGCTAAAACCGTTCTAACAATAATTGGAATAGCGCATCCGGCGCATGTTCGATGTCCGCTGGCAAAATAATTTTGTTTTTGAATTTTTTGAGTTAAAGTTTTTAAATCCATAATTAATATTCTAATAATAACATTTTAACAACTTTAAAAGTTAATAAATTTTTTTAAACAACTTTTTCATTTTCATTTTTAACAGCGCGATTTTCTAAATCCTCTAATACTTTTATTAATGGGGTGTTCCAAGTTTTTAACTTTGCGCTTTCGACTTCTTGCTTGCCTCTTAAATAATTTAACCATCTTTCAAAATAACCACTTTCTACTTCATTATTATATTTTTTCACGTTTTTTATTTTTTCTATTATATCTTTTGAGTTTGTTACTTTTGGATATCGTTCAAAGGGAAGTTGGGCATTACGATACATTGAGATAAATCTTTTATCAATTTTTTCAACCATGTTCCATATTGTTTTAATAAATAAACCTATTAATAATTTGGGTTTCTTTTTTGTATCCGCATCGCCATGAAGTTGTAATATCTTCATTAGATTTTCATCTATAATTTTTAATGGTTGAAGTGGATCAAAATTGGTTAAAAAATCTGAAACAGACTGATCATGTTCTCTTGATATTTCTGCTATTAACATAAGAAAACTACTATAACATATGCTACAGTTATAGTTTTCATTTTTAGTATTTTGTTGTTGAAAATATAAATTATCAATTTGATTTAATTCAAATGACGCTAACTTATTTTTTAACCCTTCTATTTGTTTTTCAAGGAATATTCCTTCTAAAATTCCTTCAAAAATTTTACATTGAATAATTGGATCATTGTCTGTAAATTCTTCTTGAAAGAATCCTAAAAGATTCTCTTTGATTTTTTTCAATTCAGGGTCTATAAATATACGATAAGGTCTAAATGCTTTTTGAAAAATTTCAAATTGATCTTGACAAATTTCTTTAGAAGTTTTTTTGTATAAAACAATTTTAATCCACTTATAATACTCATCAAAATTTCTATTCAAAATTGCCTGTCCTAATTGTTTTTCCATTTCTGTTATAACCCCATTGCCTTGTCTTTCTAATTCAATTGTTTCTGTTATTTTATTTTTGTTCATATTTAGATTAAATTAATTATAAATAAAGTTTATATTATTCATTAAATTTTGCAATACTTTTTAAAAAATGTTAAACTATTTTCAATATGAAATTTTCAAAATATTTTTTAAAAACTTCAAAAACAACATCAAGCGATGATAAAAGCGTTTCAGCAAAATTTCTTAAACAAGGAGGGTTTATTGCTGAATCTGTTGCTGGCCGTTATTATTTTTTACCCATTGGACATCGTGTGCAACAAAAAATAATAAAAGTTATCAAAGAAGAAATGGACGCAGCCGGATATCAAGAAATGATAACTCCTATTTTGCATCCTTTAGAATTATGGAAAGAAACTAATCGAACCAATACTACTGGTTTTGAATTAATGAAAATAAAAGATCGCAGAGGCGCAGAATTTGCTCTTGGCGGAACAGCTGAAGAAATGTTTGTTGATTTAGTTCGTCGATATAAATCAAGTTATCGAGATTTGCCATTTCATCTTTATCAATTCTCTCCAAAATTTCGCGACGAATTACGCGCTAGAGGCGGATTGCTTCGTGTTCGAGAATTTATTATGAAAGATGGATATTCTTTTCATAAAGATGAAGAGGATTTTAAAATTGAATATGAAAAAATGAAAAAAGTTTATACAAAAATTTTTGAAAAATTGGGTTTAAAAACATCAATTGTTGAATCTGATAATGGATATATCGGTGGAGAATATTGCCATGAATTTATTACTGAATCGGAAATTGGAGAAAGTAAATATTTTATTGCACAAAATAGCGACTATGCCGCCCACGAAGATGTTGCAATATTTGAAAAAGAATTAAAAAACAAAGATGAACAACAAAAACCTCTTGTTGAAATTGAGGCGAAAAGAGGAAATACAATGGAGGATGGAGTTAATTTTCACAAACTTCCACTTTGGCAACAGATCAAAGATGTTTTGTTTGTTGATAATGAAAACAGATTTATACTAGCAATTATTAGAGGCGATTTTGATGTCAATGAAATAAAATTAAAAAATATTACAAAAGCTGCATTTTTACGCCATGCCACTGATGAAGAAATTAGAGAAAAATTACATTCAGAGCCCGGCTTTATTTCTCCGGTGGGAATAAAAAATAAATTAGAAAAAAATATCAAATTAATTATTGTTGCTGACGATTCTTTACAAACAATTGTAAACGCTTATGGCGGGAGCAATAAAAAAAATATAGATTTAATGAATGTTAATATTGATCGCGATTATCAACCAGATGTTGAAAGCGATATTGCTTTAGCTAAATCTGGATATAACGCTAAAAATAATACAGGAAAATTAATTGAAAAAAAGGGGATTGAAGTTGGAAATATTTTTCAACTCGGTTATCATTATTCAAATTTAATGAAAGGCGCTGTTTATATTGATGCCAACGGGAAAGAAAAACCTTTTTATATGGGTTGTTATGGAATTGGCATTGGACGAACAATGGCCACAATTGTGGAAATTTATCATGATGAAAAAGGAATCATTTGGCCAGAAGCTGTGTCGCCGTTTCAAATATATTTAATTGCTTTAATTGGCGCTGAAAAAGAAGCTGATAAGATTTATCAGGATTTACAAAAAAATAATTTGGAAGTATTCTATGATGACAGAGAAAATGTAAGGCCCGGAGAAAAATTTGCTGACGCAGATTTAATCGGCATTCCTTATCGTATTGTAATTAGCAAAAAAACTTTGCAGCAAAATTGCGTGGAATTAAAAAAAAGGGGAGAAGATAAAATAGAATTAATAGAGTTAAATAAAATTTTTAACTGTCGGAGGTTCGACCTCCGATAGTGGTTTTATGAAAAAAATAATTCTCACAGGCGATAGACCGACAGGTCAACTTCATATTGGTCATTTTTGCGGAGCGCTTAAAAATAGAATATCTTTACAAGATAAATATCAAACATATATAATGATTGCGGATGTTCAAGCGTTAACAGATAATTTTAATAATCCGCAAAAGGTTAGAAAAAATGTTTTTGAAGTAATAATGGACAATTTAGCAGTTGGGATAGATCCTAATAAATCAACAATATTTATTCAATCATTAATTTCGGAAATTGCAGAATTAACAGTTTTCTTTTCTAATTTGGTAACAATTAATCGTCTAAAAAGAAATCCAACCGTGAAAGATGAAATTCAACAAAAAAAAGAATTATTTAAAGACGATGTAACTTTTGGATTTTTAGGATATCCAGTTAGTCAAGCGGCTGATATTCTCGCGTTTCAAGCTGATTTAGTGCCTGTTGGCGACGATCAATTACCAATGATTGAACAAACTCGTGAAATAGCTCGAAAATTTAACAAAATTTATGGAGAAACTTTTAAATTACCAGAAGCAAAAATTGGTGATTTCCCTAGAGTTTTAGGTATGGATGGCCGTAAAATGGGAAAGAGTTTGAATAATTCTATAACATTTACAGATTCACCCGAAATGATTAAAGAAAAAATTAAGGGCGCGCTTTCTGATAAAATAGGCGGAAAAAATTTATTATTGTTATTTGAACAATTTTCAGATGATAAAAAATTATTTGAAAAATTTAAAAAACAATATGATTCCAATGTTATAAAATATTCTGAATTCAAACCAATATTAGCCGAAGCTATTATTAAAAAATTAAAACCAATTAAAGAAAAAAGAGAATATTATGAAAAGAATTTAAAAAGTGTTGAAAAAATACTTTTTGATGGTACAAAAAAAGCGCAAATTATCGCAAAACAAACCTTAGCAAAAGTTAAAGAAAAAATGTTTTTAAATTATTTTTAATAAAATGAAGGGGGGTGAAAAAATGACTGAAGAAATAAAAACTACAACAGAAGAAGAACAATCAAAAGAAGTTTTATTAACCGAAGAATCAAAACCAAAAGTTCCAAAAGGATGGAACTTGCTCAAAGACGACAAGATTAGTCTTAGAAAAGTATTATTAGCTGGATTAGTTATTACTGTTGTAAGTAGCGTTTGGGGAATGCTAACATGCGGATGGCTTTTTAATTGGGTTTATTTTTTAGAGCCAATGGAAATTTGGAAAGACATTAATTTTCAAGACCCAGTATTTAACAGCGTATTTTATGGCGGAGTTTTTGTTTTGAATTTTTTGTTTGCTTGGGTTTTTGCTTTAGTTTATCACGGTATTCCGGGAGAAAAAATCGGAAAGGGGATTTGGTATGGATTTTTGGTTTGGATAGTTGGAATATTGCCAGGAATGTTTAGTCTTTATGTATGGACAAACATGGCTATTGTTGTTGTGATTTATTGGATTGCAAATTTATTAATTGAACGAATTATTGCTGGAATAATTGTGGCTTCAATTTATAAACCAAGAGAAATTAAATGAATTTATTGTTAAATTTTACGATTATGTAGGGGCACGGCTTGCCTGCGCCCAAGGGCGACCGTAAAGGCCGCCCCTACAAAATAATAATTTTTAATTGACAAAAAAATAAATTTTGATAAATTATAAATAGTAAATAATAAAAATTGTAAAAATTTTCCTTAGAAAATTTTTGTCTATTTTATGTCTGAGAATTTTTTAAATCAAATACCCTTAGAGGGATTAAAATTAATTGCTTTTTGTCCAATTTGCAACGAACATCATAAGCTTGTAGAAGGCAAGATTTTAAAAGCAAAAGACAATAATCATTTAATTTATCTAAAATGCAAAAAATGTTATAGTTCAATTGTTTCTTTGGTTTTTGCCGATGGTTTAGGAATTAATTCGGTTGGTTTAGTTGTTGATTTAACAGAAGAAGATGTTTTAAAATTTAAAGATTCTTCTGTAATTACCAATGATGATGTTATTTCAACTTATCAATTTTTTAATCAAACAGGTGAAATGCAAAAGTTAAACCAACATCAAACGAGTAGATAAATTTAATCTATGGGAGTTGAACTCCCATAGATTAAATTCTTTGGTTATATAATAATAAAAATGGACATCCATATTATAAAAAATGATTTAAAAGAAAAAGCGACTCGAGAAGAATTAAATATTCTTGAATAACGTATTATATTTCTTGAAAAAAAATTTTTAAGAAGTCAGATTGCTTAATTATTAATTATTTTTTTAATTTTTACATTTTACTTTTTAATTTTATTGCAAGTATGGACCTAACTTTAAAAACAAAATCAAGAATTTTAACAGGCAAAAAAACTAGAAGTTTAAGAAGAAATGAAATTTTACCGGCTGTTGTTTATGGACACGGTATAGAAAATAAAAATATTGAAATTAAAAAATCTTTTTTCCAAAAATTTTATAAGCAAGCAGGCGCTGATAATCTTTTGGATTTAATAATTGATAATCAAAAACCAATAAAAGTTTTAATTCAAGAAATTCAAAAAGATCCTGTTAAAGATCAAATTTTACACATTGATTTTTATCAAATTAAAAAAGGAGAAAAAATTACTCATTCAATAAAATTGAATTTTATTGGAGAATCTAAGGCAATCAAAGAATTAAACGGCAGTTTAGTAAAAAATATAAACTCAATTGAAATTGAATGTTTGCCAGAAGATTTAATTTCTGAAATTAACATTGATATTTCGTGTCTTAATAATTTTGAAGATATTATTTATATTAAAGATCTTAAAATACCTTTAAATATTAAAATTTTGGATAAATTAGACGAGGTAATAGCAATTATCGCGCCGCCAAAGAAAGAAGAGGAAATAAAAGTTGTTAGTGAAGAAACAAAAGAAGAAACAGCGGAAGTTGTTAATGAAAAAGAAAAGGAAGAAAAATAACAAAAGCAAATAATTAAAGGTTCAATCTCTAACATTAATTATTAGCGTGGGTAATTTTAAATAATATGAAATTTAGACAAACTTTATTTTGGGATACTAATCCTAAAAATATAGATATCAAAAAACATGCTCGATATATTATTGAACGAATTTTAGAATTTGGTCAATTAAATGAAGCAGGTTGGGTATTTAGACAATATCAAAAACGCACCATAAAAAAAGTTATGAATCTTCCTCGCGTTCAAATAAGCGCTAAATCAAAAGCATTATGGTCATTAATGATCAAATAAAACAAAATATTAATCAATTTTGTTTTGATATTTTACCAAAAACAACATCGCGCGCATTTAAAAAATGCGCTGAAGTAGATTTGTTTTCACGAGATAAATGGTATTTAGCAGACGGTACCGCGCTTGCGTTGCAAATAGGACATCGACGATCTGTTGATTTGGATTTTTTTACAAAACAAAAGAAATTCAGTGAAAAGAAAATAGAAGAATTATTAAACGAGCAAGGCAAATGGATAACCACTTCTTTAAGCGAGGGGACATTATACGGAAAATTTTTAGGAGCGAAGATAAGTTTTATTGCATATCCATTTTTTACGCCATCTATGCCGCCGTACAAATATGGCGCAATTTCAATAATAGCACCTTCGGATATTGCGGTAATGAAAATTATTGCCATTTCTCAACGCGGACGCAAAAGAGATTTTTTTGATTTATATTGGATTTGCCAGCGCATTCAGCCGTTATATAAAATTATTTCCAATGTTCACAAACAATATTCTATACATCAAGAGCTGGTTCATATTCTAAAGGCTTTAGTGTATTTTGAAGACGCGGAAAACGATCCAGAGCCACAAATATATTTTGACGCCAGCTGGAAAAAAGTAAAAAATTTTTTTATAAAAGAAATCCCAATAATTGCTAAAAAAATAATGAGATAAAAAAGACAACAATTAACAATAAAAAATCGCAAACCATTCTAATAAAAAAGAAATTATTAGTTTGGCTTATTTTTTAGTTTCTCGCTAAGACGAAGGACCATATTTTATGGGAGTTGAACTCAGTAGTGTCCGGAATCTTTAAAATATGTTAAAATAAA
>CAYHOD010000037.1:0-7653 GCA_964358215.1 uncultured Gammaproteobacteria bacterium
AAAATTATCTCCCTTCGGGAGATCTGCCGTAGGCAGAAAAATTACAAAATTAAAAATTGCAAAATTTGTTTTACAAATTTTGCGTATTTCGGGGATGTTTAAAATCGATGGAAAAGTTCTTTAAAAGTTAGCTAATTGTCTTGGCAAGACATTAAAATGCCAAACATAATAAATGCTAAATTTATTAGTCAGGTAAAAGAAAAAGTTTTTGCTTTTGCAAAATCTTTTACTTTAACTCCTGCATTTGTTACAGCTTAATTTTTTTAATCTGTAGCCATCCAACTATTAATGTCTAATAAATAGATCTGGATGTTATTTTTAGACTAGATAAATTTTTTTGTCTTAAAAAAATTTATTGAAATTTATTAAGACTAGAATAAGCGACATTTGTTTATTTTTTTCGCTTATCTCAAAATTTAAAATAAACTATATTAGTAGAAAACTTTTAATATTTTTTCAGACAGGGGTGAAAATCCCCTCATCTCCACCAAAATTAGCTTTTTAGCTTGTAGCTTCTTAGCTTGTAGAAAAATCAAAATGATAATTAAAATTAACAATTATTTATTTCATGTTATCATTTCGAGTTTTATTAATTGCTGGCAATAAAATCAAAAATTAAAATTTGTATAATACACAACAAAAAGGTTGATGTCATACATTTAATTTATATAGAACGAGTTATGTAAAATAGACATATTTTTATGGAAGATTGTATTGAAAAATAAAAGATATAGAACGAAAACCATAATGTAAAGAATGCCATGGGGTGATGGATGAAGCTGTCGCATATTTTTTTCCAAAAAACAAAGTGCGCCGCATTGATATGTCATATTTCGTTTGCTGGAGCAATAGAATGGCTGAATTAAATATTCCCGAACTAAGAAGGCGTTATCCTGAAATCTCTGACGAAACAATAAACGATATTAAAAGGGATTTTAAAGAAGAATTGCATTTCAAATTACAGAACACTAAGTATGTAGCTTAAAAGTTTTGTGATTATTAAATATAATGAGCGCAAAATTTTTCGACTTAAATAACCTATAGAAGTTCAACTCCAATAAACTTCTTCAATAGACTTCTATGCAAAAAAGATTAAAAAATATAAATTTGGATTTTAAGAAAAAGCAAATTATTTTAGTTTATCTTTTTGGTTCTGAAGCAAAAGGAACTTCTCATAAAGAATCAGATATTGACATCGGAATTTTATTTGACAAAAAAGTAAATTCAAAAAATTATCTAAAATTAGAAGGACAATTGATTGAATTATTTTCAAAAAAATTTCCCGCAAAAGAAATTAATATTATAAATTTAAATATTGCATCTCCTCTTTTAAAGCAAACAGTCATTTTAGAGGGGAAATTACTTTACGCTAAAAATGAAATTGAAAGAATTTTATTTCAAATTCAAACTCTTCATCAATATGAAGATTATTTACATTTAGATAATATTTATAATCAATTTTTAGAATTAAAATTAAAAGCTCTATGACAAAAATAATTAAAAGACAACTCCAAGAAAAAAAAGACAATCTTTTAAAAATTTATCAAGGATTAAAAAAACTTCAAAGATTTAGTCTAAAAAACTTAAAAGAAAATATTGAAAATATTTGGGCAGTTACTTTTGGCATAGTAGCGGCAATTGAAGCAATTTTAGACATTGCTCAATATATTTTAGCTGAAAAAGGAACAAAGAGTGAAAGCTACGGACAGATCCCAGCTAAATTATTTGAAAATAAAATAATTAATCAAAAATTCAAAGATGAATTGCAAAAAATGATTGGTTTTAGAAATCGCGCTATTCATAATTATCCATCATTAGATGAAGTTCAATTATATAAAATTTTACAAGAAGAAATTGAAGAATTTAAAAATTTTTTAAAAATTGTTAATAAATTTAATTTCTAAAAGCTACAAGCTAAAAAGCTACAAGCTACAAGCTAATATGAAATCTCAAAAATCAATCACAAAACGTTTGAGCAAAACTAAAACAGGGAAAATTTTACATCGCGCTTGCGGACAGGATCATTTTAACGCGCGAGAAAAAGGCAAAACTACCAGAGGTAAGCGTCGAGATAAAACATTGTCTCCAGCTTTTCGAAAAGCTTTAAGAAAATATAAAATATAAAGAATTGCAAATTGCAAATTTTAAATAAAAAGAGTAACCAGTAACCAGTTACGAGTAACGAGTATAATTTGGAAAGGCAAATATTAATACTAAATCTTGGCAAAAATATTTTTTTAAAAATAAATGTCCCTCTCTGTCATTTCGACTGGAGCGAATCCCGAAGTTTATTCGGGACGAGCGAAATGGAGAAATCTAAAAAAAATCAAAATTAAAAAATCAAATTAAACTAAATCCAAATAACAATTCGTTAAATAGCGAATAAATTCAAAATCTTAATATCAAATATCAAAATAACAATTAATAAAATAACCAGTAACGAGTAGGCGAGTATAATTTGCCAAAGGCAAATATTAATTTGATTACAGGTTACAGGTTACGAGTTTCTCGTTACTTTTGTTGATTTTGACATTTGAGTTTTTATTGATTGTTATTATTTCCACAAGCTACAAGCTAAAAAGCTACAAGCTAATTTTATTATGAGAACTTATCGCAATAAATTTGCCGCTTATAAAAGGCAGAAAAAATTTTTTTATAAAAATGAAAAAATATTCGCTCCAGAAGTTAAACTTATTGACGAACGAGGCGAGTTTGTTGGAGTTTTTCCAACAAAAGAAGCGCTTGGAATGGCGCGAGAAAAAGGGTATGATTTAGTAGAAATTTCTCCCAAAGAAAATCCGCCAGTGGCGAAATTTTTGAATTTTGGACAACTTCAATACGAAGAACAAAAAAAGAGACAAAAACAAAAAAGTAAATTAAAGCCCATAGAAATAAAAGGAATAAGATTAAGTTTTCGAATTAGCCAACATGATTTAGACGTAAGAATCAATCAGGCAAAAAAATTTTTAAGCAAAAAACATAAAATAAAAATAGAAATGAATTTAAGAGGAAGGGAAAAAAGACACATGGATTTAGCTACGCAGATTATGCAAAAATTTATTGAAGACTTGGGTAATAAAATTACAATTGAACAACCAGTTAGCAATCAATTTGGCCGTTTATCTACCATTATTAAAGGAGAATAATAAGCTAAACTTTGGTAAATTTCTTAGTGTTATCCCGAGTAAAGTCGAGGGGCTCGCTCCAGTCGAAATGACAGTACAGGATAAATAATTTTTGCCAAAGTATAGTTTATACAAGATCTATTGAGAGATATATGAAAATAAAAATTAATTATATTAGCAAATCAGAAGGACACACTGGATTTGAAGCAAAAATTATTAATGGAAAAATTAATTCAGTAAGAATGGACATTAAAGAAGGCGCTCGATTAATCGAAGGAATTTTAAGAGGAAGAAAAATTGAAGAAGCGCCAATAATTACTTCAAGAATTTGCGGAATTTGTCCGGTAGTTCATAATCTTGCTAGTATCAAAGCGATTGAAAGCGCTTTGGATTTAAAAATCCCGGGACAAATTATAAATTTAAGAAAATTAATGCAATATGGGCAAATAATTCAAAGCCATATTCTTCATATTTTTTTTCTGGCTATTTCTGATTATTTTGGTTTAGAAAATAGTTTAGACTTATCTAAAAAATATTCAAAACAATTTGATGATGTTATAAAAATTCGTAATTTTGCCAATAAAATTGTTGAAGTAATTGGCGGTCGGGCAACACATCCAATATCCAGTGTAATTGGCGGTTTTATTAAAGTTCCCGATAAAATAAAATTAAAAAAAATTTTAAATGAACAATCAGAAATTTTAGAAATCTCTTTAAAAATTTTGAATTTATTTAAAGAAATTAAATTTCCTAAATTTGAAAGAAAAACAGAATTTATTGCTTTAAAAAATAAGAAAAAATATTCTATTTATGACGGAAATATTACTTCAAATAAAGGATTAAATATTTCAATAGAAAAATATATTTCAGAATTTGAAAAATTTCAACGACATTATGAAGTTGTGAATTTAGTAAAACACAACAAAGATTCTTTTATGGTTGGAGCTTTGGCAAGGCTAAATCTTTCTTCTAATCAACTTAATAAAGAAGCTAAAAATAGTTTGAAAAAAATAAAATTTACATTGCCAAATAATAATATTTTTTATAATATCCCGGCTCAGATGATAGAAGTTATACATCTTATTGAAGAATCTAAAAAAATATTAGAAAAAATTCTAAATGGAAATTTAAAAAAATGCAAAATAGATTACCAAATTAAAACAGGGGAGGGTATTGGAGCAATTGAAGCTCCGCGCGGAATTTTATTACATTTTTATAAAATAGATAACAATGGCCGAATAATAAAAGCCAATATCATTACTCCGACAGCGCAATTTTTATTTAATTTAGAAAAAGATTTAGAAAAATATATTCCTAGTTTGCGCAATTTAACATCAAAAGAACGCAAACAAAAGATTGAAATGTTAGTCAGAGCTTATGATTTATGCATTAGTTGCGCGGTACATTAAAGAACTTGCTCGCCTTGTTTCGCGGGCGAAGCTGGTAGCTTGTAGGAATATAAAACATTTTAACATTTTGTCATTTAACATAAAATCATCGGTCTTTTAAAAACAACATCAATAAAATTCCAAGAACAAATATAAAAAAATGAATTATTTTTTTATATTTTTCTTTTTCAGTTTTAATTTCTGGAATTAAATCTGAAGCGGCAATATAAATAAAACTGCCAGCCGCAAAAGATAAAAGAAAAATAGAAAAATTTTCTATTTTTTCAAAAATTAAAAATCTTAAAATCCCGCCTAAAATAGCGAATAAAGCGGAAAGAAAATTAAAAAATAAAGCTTTGGATTTTTTAAATCCACTATAAATTAAAACTCCAAAATCTCCAATTTCTTGCGGAATTTCATGAAAAATTATTGCCAAAGTCGTTGTGAATCCCAATGGAATAGAAATAATAAAAGATCCGGCGATAATTAGTCCGTCAATAAAATTATGAATGCCATCAGAAATTAAAATTAAATAAGAAAAAGATTTTATTTCCGAATGTTTTTGAGAGTGATGATGATGCCAACTAAGAAATTCTTCTAAAATAAAAAAAACGCAAAAACCAAAAATTAAAAATAAAAATATCTCCAAAAAAGAAATATTTTTTTCAATGCTTTTTTCAATTGCTTCTGGAATTAAATGAAGAAAGGCGCCTCCGATTAAAGCGCCGGCAGAAAAAGAAACTAAAATTAAAAGAATTTTATTTATTAAATTTTCTTTCAAAGTTAAAAATATAACTCCAATTAATGAAATTAGGCTAACAACAAAAGTACTGGTTATTATCCAAAACAAAATTGGCATAACATTAATTTAAGATTTATAAGATTTAAAACTTAACTTCCACATTTTCTCTTTCTTTTTCATTTTTAAGTTCAAAGAAGTTTTCCGTTTTAAAATTAAAAATAGAAGCGATTGTATTATTTGGAAAAATTTGAATTTTAATATTAAAATCTCGAACATTGCCATTGTAAAATCTGCGAGCGGCTTGAATTTTATTTTCTGTATCAGAAAGCTCATCTTGAAGTTTAGCAAAATTTTCACTAGCCCGAAGAATTGGATAATTTTCTGCAACAGCAAATAAACTTTTTAAAGTATTGGTAAGTATATTTTCTGCTTCAGCTTTTTTTGTTATTCCCTGAGCTCCCATTGCCGATGCTCTGGCTAGAGTTACTTTTTCAAAAAGTTCTTTCTCATGAACAGCATATCCTTTGACTGTTTCTACTAAATTAGGAATTAAATTATAGCGACGCTTCAACTGAACATCAATATCGCTCCATGCTTCTTTAACTCTATTTTTAAGAGTAATTAGAGAGTTATACGCTAAAATTATCCATAGGACAATAACAGCAATAACACCTAAAATAATCCATAATGTATTTTCCATATTTTTTCCTTTCACAAATATAAAAAGCTTTTTACGGCTTTTAATTATTTGCAATTAATTTATAAAATAGTTAATCATATTTTAGCAAAATTAATTAAAAAGTAAACTATCAATGTTTGGAGGTCGGACCTCCAAACATTTCAATTAATTTTTCAGCTTGTTTTTGAGTTGAAATCCAAATAATTCGTTTATCTTTTTTAAACCAAGTCATTTGACGACGAGCATAGCGACGAGTGTCGCGTTTAATTAATTCAATGGCAGCGTCTAAACTTATTTCATTTCGTAAATACATGCCCATTTGTTTATAACCAATTCCGCTCATACTGGGCAAATTCCAATGATATTTTTTTGATAGCCCAATAACTTCTTCAAGTAATCCATTTTTAATCATTTGATCAACCCGTTGATTGATTTTTTTGCATAATTTTTCACGCGAGGTTTTTATGCCTAATTGTAAAACATTAAATAATGGTTTATTTTTTTGTCTTTGTTGTGAAAAAAGTTTTCCATTAGAAAGACAAACTTCCAAAGCTCTAATTATTCTATGGACATTATTTTTTTGAATAAATTTTTCAGCTTCTGGATCAAGCTTTAATAATTTTTGATATATTTTTTCTATGCCGTATTTATTGATTTCATTTTCTATTTTTTTTCTTAATTTTTTATTTGGCGCAACCGTAGGAATTTTAAAATTATCAATAATGCTGGAAATATAAAGCCCTGTACCACCGACTAAAAATGGCAATTTATTTCGTTTTTGAATATCTTTAATAATAGCTATCGCTAATTTTTTATATATTGCCAGAGTAAATTCTTTATTTGGATTAATTATATCAATCATATGATGCGGAATATTATGGTAATTTATAACTTGTTTATAATTTGTTTTATTGTTTTGAATTTTGAATTTTGAATTTTGAATTTTATTAGTGCCAATTATCATTTCTTTATAAATTTGTCGCGAATCAGCAGAAATAATTTCGCCATTAAATTTTTTAGCTAATTTTAAAGCTAATTCAGTTTTTCCTGAAGCAGTAGGCCCTAAAATAACAATCAATTGTGGCAAATTTAATTTTTGTGACATATAAAAACTAAAACAATTTTTAATTTTATAATTTTTAAACACCTGATAAAATGGAATACATAGACAATATTTATATTTTACCAAAAATTCAAAATAAGGTAAAATAAAAGTCTATTATAGGAGGTTCTTATAGGAGGTTCAACCTCCTATAATTAAATAAAAAAATTCCAAACAAAAAATGAAAATAATTTTTTGTTTGTTAAAATAAAAAGTTCATTTTTTTTAAAAGGAGGAATAAAAAATGAAAAAAATAATATTGATGGGGATGGTGATATTTTTATTATCATTATTCCAAAAAAATAGTTCTGGGTACTCAGAGGTACTCGCAACTAATTTAACGTCAGGAACCCAGACCGTGGGTTCTTATTTACAATTTAATTATTATTGCTCCGTTGGTACTGATTCAGCCGATGGAGTATATAAGGTATATATTCCGTGGAATCTTGATTTCACGGGGGACGTTTTTAACGTCCAGGTCCCTTTTGGAGCAACATATGTTGTTGCTCTGAATTCGTTTACTACAACGAATCTACTGGAACCTCCTGGAAGTTCATTCCAGATTTCGTTCCAGGTTCCGTTAAATTTGTATAATTCCACCGAGGGGACTGCAACCC
>CAYHOD010000038.1:0-7480 GCA_964358215.1 uncultured Gammaproteobacteria bacterium
CATATTGTTGATTATTTGATTATTTAAGGCAAAATAAAATGAATTTCACATAACGCTACGAGTATGCGAAGTTTTTCTGGAGCGTAGCGGAAGAAAAATTTGGGTGGAGGCTCTCGAAAGAGCCGGAACCGGATACTCGTTGTTATATGAAGTTTACTTTTTCTTTTATTCCGCGATTAGCGGAATAGTATTTCCGTAATAAAAAAATGAATTTCCGTTTTGATTTCAGACCAGAGGTGCTAGGGGTGAATGGCCTGAAATCAAAACTCCTTATTGCATTAAAGTCGATTTTTGTAAAAATCTATTTTTGCCAATAAAAAGTCCTTAATTTTATCGGCGCCTGAACTGGATAGGCCAGGAATGCGTAATCCCGCTCTTTTTTCTTTATTTCCACTTTCAGCCGCAGTCTCAATGGTTACGGAAAACAAGCCGAAAATTCTCTCCACAATTCCCTGAGTAACATTTATGTTTTGAATTCTGTCGTAATAAACATAAGAACTCGACAAGGCGATAACTTGAGATTTGATAATACCTGATTTGTCGGAAAACTGGAAATGGAAATTTTTAAACCAAATTTTTTGGTAAATATAACTTCCCAGCAGAACCAAAATAATAATACTTAAAGAAATGGTAGTGATTGTTCCGCCGGGTATATTTATACCATCTGCTCCTACAAGCAATCCTCCAAAAATAATTAAAACCAGATAAACAGAATATAGAGTTGTTGCGATTGTGTTTTTAATAATAATTCTTTTCAATATTGGCACGACATTACGATCAATAACTTCGCCAGTGTCTGTTGGCTTGGTTGTGTCCGAATCATTATTTAAACCAGATGCGGTTTGATTAACTTGTTTATTTTGTCCATATAATTTGCTATTGAGAAATTCGACTAGCTTTTCGGAGTTTTCACTGCTTAAGCCATCTACATGAGAATATATTCCCGAAGTTTCGCCGGCGGTTTCATAGTGAACATCAAATAATCCAAAAATTCTATCTAAAATATCTTGGTCAACATAAATATTTTGTATTCGTTCATAACGAACATGTCCTGTATTTCGGCTAATTACCCCTTTTCTTATTTGCGCGCTGGCATCTTCAAAATTGTAAAAGTATAATTTATAATAATATGTTTGATAGATAGACATGCCAATGATTGGCAAAATAGCGAGAGCAATCCCTATTACAGATAGCCACCATAATTTTAATTCTGGCAATAAAAAGCTAAAACCGACCAATGCGCCACCGAGAATAAAAAACAAAATAAAAAGTGGAAAACTTTCTAGTGTTTTTTTGATAATTTTTTTCCTCTCTAGAGGTAGATTTGTTGAGTTGTACATAATTTTGTTAGTTTTTCTAGTTATAGACTAGAATTTTTAAAAAATAATTAATAAAGTTATTCCTTACTCCCCTTAATTAAATAAAGGAAATTCATTTTTTTATTACGGAAATACGTCTGTCGTTAGGCGAAAAGAAAAGACAAATTTTAGATAATGTATCTCTATATCCGAAGTTCGTTTGACTGTAAGGAAAACGAATTTGAGCGAAGGCTTTCGGAAAAGCCGCAGCCGGATATAGCGTGTTATATGATGTACATGTTTTCCTTTAATCCGCCTAAGGCGGATTGCTCTAAAAAAAAGAATTCAATTTTGTTTTTTTCGTTTGGGCTTCGGGAAGAGGGGTTAGGGGTGAATTCCCGAAGCCCAAAACTCCTTATTTATTCAATAATTTTATTAATCCAGTAAAAATATAAACCTTATTGCGCTTTTTCTCCGGGCTAGCTTCTTGCAAAATTCCGGCGGCTACAAATTTGGCTACTAAACTAAAAAACGTTTGTGTGTTTTTTATCTTAATATGCGGCCGCAAACTAGCGGTGGTGAAAATGGGTCTGACAAAAATCGCATCCAGTAGATTATTGGAGTAAATAGAGCCGATATCTATAATTTTTTCTTTATAGGTACTATGAAGTTTCAATATTTCCTTTCCGGTTTCCTCGGCCTTTTGGGCTTGCGCGGTTATTGCATTTAAGAAAAATTTTATCCAGTTTTCCCAATCTTGTTTTTCGCTGACACCGCGCAATAATTCATAATAATCTTGCCGGTGTTCCTCAAAAAATTCACTTAGATATAAAAACGGATGAGAAAGCAATTTTTTCTCATATAAAAATAATGAAATAATCAATCGTCCGACACGACCATTGCCGTCCAGAAAAGGATGGATAGCTTCAAATTGATAATGGGCTACCGCGATTTGCACTAATTTATCTTTTTCTCCGTCCGAGTTTAGATATTTTTCCAAATTGCTAAATAAAGGAATTATGTTATTGGCCGACGGCGGAATGTATGATGCTTCCGCCATGCTGGCTCCGGGCTTGCCGATATATACCTGTATTTTCCTAAATTCTCCGGGCGCTTTATTGGCGCCCCGACCAGATCTAAGTAAAGTGGCGTGCAGTCTTTTTATTAAGTTTTCGGACAAGGGTAAGGTTTTTAAGTTTTTTACTCCCAAATTCAAAGCCTGACGGTAATTTATAACCTCGTTTATATCTTGTTTTTTTGTAGTATCATCCTTTTTGCCATGTTCTGCCTCATAAGCTAAAACTTCGTTGATAGTGACTTGCGTTCCTTCTATTTTTGAACTTTCGACCGCTTCTTTGGTTTGCATGGTTCGACCTAACAGGTTCGGGTTAGGCAAAGCGCTTAATAGAGAATCAAGTCCGGCAATAGCGCGGTGAGCTTTGATAATATGGTCAATCAGCGGTTCATAATTGATTTTTGGCGGCAATTCAGGCGGATTAAATGGTTTTTTAGTCATATTTTACGGCTAGAATAAGGGATCCTGTTATTCTAATGGTTATAATAAGGAATTAGCTTATTCTAATAATATCATATATATTAGAATAAGGCAAGAAAGATATATACAAACTATTATGTAATTGGATATTTTAACTATATCCGATTATAGCCAATAAGTTGGTTAGATTATATCTGGCCTTTTTGTAGATTTGTAATTCGCGCAACATTCGCGCAGGGAATTACAGAGGGGCAGGGTAGGGGGTGGAAACAAGTTTTTTAAGTCAAAATTTCTATTTCTATTTTTTCAACGGATCATATCCTTTTAAAACTTCAACACCGTCTTTATAGCCGTCGCCATCGCTGTCAGGATTATTTGGATTAGTGCCTAGCTTTTTTTCAGTTTCATCAGCCAAACCGTCTTTATCGCTATCAATTTTTTTGGTTGCGCCTGAGTAGGTAATAGCTTGCATAGTATTCCAGTCTTCAGTGGTTTTAGGAGTATTGCCGTAGATTGCTTTGAAAATTTTAATGCCGGCTTTTTCACTATTTAAATTTCTATTTTCAGCTTTTTGCCTTAGGCCATAAGCCATGACTTTAATAGCGGCTGCATCATTGGCGTTATTCATATCTGCTACGCGGTTGTAGATTTTATAGAACTGCTCTTTGGCTAGTTGTTCGGCTTTGTTACTGGTTACAGATGGGAATCTACCGTTAGCGATTTTTATAGTATCATTTAATTCCGCTTCGGTTTGCGGTAGTTTATCAAAGGCCGCTTTATAAGAATTAATTACCGCCGCGCGTTCACCAGCCCCCAGTTTTACTGTATTAGAATCAACGCCGTAAGTTACAAAATCATTAATGGCGTTCTTCATCGTCTCCGACACATTTTTCAAATCATTGGCCATTGACTTTAAATATTTTATTTCATTCTGCTGTTCCTTGACTGTGTCGCGGAGCAGTTTAAGCTCAGAAAGAATCTGATCTGAATTGTTTTCATATAATTTTTTTGCGTTGGCACTAATTTGTGTAATTTGGCTATCATTGCCTGATATAATAGGTTTAGCAGTTGTTTCAACTGTTGGCTTGGTAGCAGTATCGATGGTTGTATTACTGCCAACCCCCTCGACTCTAATATCAGACGATTTTATTGTTCCGTCAACGTTAAGAGTGCTGTCAGGAATTTCAATTACATTGCTTAAAGTCAATTTTTGGGTCAACGAGTTGTTGTTTTCGTTTGTTTCCGTTATGACATTAAAATAATCTAAAATTCCTTCTAATTCATTTACGCCGTTTTTGAAAAAATTGCCAAATTCATCTTTGGTTAAAAAGATTCCTACCTGGTTCTGTGTTCGCGTAATTCCGTATCCAAAAGTTTTACTGCCAATAGTTTTGTTGGTAGTTTTATTCTTAATAATATTTCTTACTGTTTTGCCGTTCTTCAAATCAATAGATAAATCGCTATAATATTTGAATTCAACTTTTGCGTAATATTTTTCTCTGGTAGCTTTATATTCATCTCCTTCAAGGTAATTTACATTGAAACTATCTTTAATAATTTCAAAATCACTTCCTTTGCTATTACTATATGGCGCTAGGGTTGTAAAATTTCCTGAATATAAAATTTTACTAATATCAGTTTGCGCAATTTCATCATAAAACTTATCGGTAATAATATAATGGTAACTTGTATTTGTTAAATCTGATTGAAAACTAGTTGTTTTTCCATCCTCGCCAATAAAAGCGAACAAGCGCCCATAACGTTGCGTATCTACTGCCGTCATATATCCCGTGGAAGATTTATTGTATGTTGTTTTTTTGAAATTTTCGCCATTATTATATTTTTCATCAATCAAATAGTAAATATTTAATACTGAATCGTTTATTCCATCGTTGTAATTTTTTTTGGCTTTGATAGTAAAAGCTATAGTTTGTTTGGATGAATCACCTATATAATGTCCCGCCTTAGCGCTTGCATCAATCACTTTTACAGTTGACGGCTCCCCGGTTATTTTAATAGTGCTCTTAATTATGTTATTGCCTTCAAGCGAACCCTCGGTATATCCGGTGCTTGCAGAATAAGATAAACCCCATTCTTCAATTTCGTTTTTATTGTCGGCAACAATTTTAACAACATCGTCTCCAATATTTTCCGGAGTATATTCAAAAGTGATTAGCCTATTTAACACAACGGTTTTATCGAATAGTTTTTCTTCTCTCAGAATGTCATTAACATAAAACCCCACATAAAATGGTTTAGAGGTATTAGAATCAATAATTACGTCAATTTTAACCGGTTCTTTAACTTTTGCTTTTGAAGGTATTCCGCTTTTACTCCCGGTCCAGTTAAAAGTCGGTATTATATCTACAGTATCGGCGCTGGCCTGATGGGCATATGCTAGAGACAAAAAACTGACCAGTAGCATTAAGAAAATTTTTTTAAACATAGTATTTTTTCACCGTGAGGCGAATATTATTTAGTTAATAAAATTTGAAATATTTTCATTTGGTAAAATCGTATCCATATACGATTGCCTCATTGTCTTCCGTATCCTCAACCCAATAAATTGATCCGGCGGATACCGTAAAATTATCGTAGGATTTTTGATATATTTTTTTTGTATAATCATTACTTAAGTTAAGCAAATAAAGTGAATAATTCGGCGACTCTCCGCCCTTCGCTTCATAAATAATATAATTGCCGTCAATAATCGGTAATCTTTGCAATCCATTTTCGTTTTTTTCTATTAATTTTATTTTTTTTATTGTTTGTTCATTAATATCGTAATATTCAATTCCTCGATTTGCTCCATATTCATAAGTTTTTTCCCAATTATCTCCATAGTTATCCCAAGCAATATATTTTTCAGAAATATTCAATTCGCCACGGAATTTATTATCGTCCGTCAGTTGTTTAATTTCTGCGTTAGAAATATTTTTATAGTACACATTTTCATCGCTAAACCACGCTACGATGTTATTAAATATTTTTGGCTCATAATTATTTGCGTTTGAAGTTAGTTTCTCTTCTTCTTTGGTATCTAAATTATATAAGTAGACATCGCCAACGTTTCTGCCGGCCATCTTATTGCCATGGATATATGCCCAACTTCTTTTATCCCAGTAAACGACTTTATTACCATAAATGACAGGATCTGAAAAAGCTTTGTCGCTATTACTTAAAATTTTGTTTATTTGTTTATTTTCAATATTATAATAAAAGATTCCCAAACTTCTTTTGCTAACTTTTTTCCTGCCAGAACTGCCATCGCATGGTTTCCAAACTATATTTTTATTACTATCGTATTCCCAGCACTCATAAAAATTTTCGAATTCTTCCCATATAGTATATTTATTAGAAACCCCTAAATTTTTGATTTCATTTTCAGTTTTTTTAATCTCCGTAATTATTTCTGATTGCAAATTTTTCAAATTGATTTTGTAGTCTTTTTTCATTAAAATCAATTTGCCTTTCGGCCTGAAAAAATTATAATTCTCGGTTTCAAGTTCATTTAATGCGTAATAATTTATTCCTTCTGCCGGAGTCCACTCATTTTCCGTCCAGGCAAAGTTATTGCCGAACGATTTTATTTTAGTTATATCTGTTTTTTTATTTTCCGAATTTTCGTTTTTCACTTTTAAAATTATTTCGGCGCTGTCGATATCGCTAAATTGCGTTTCTATTTTAAATTTTTCAATATCATCTTCGCTGATGCCCAACCCGAATTTTTTCATTAAATTAAACGCATCCCTGCTCCTTTCTCCAATATAATACGCCTTTAAATCGTCTGAGCTTATATACCAAAGGCCCGGGGCGCCGTTCACGGATATAATAAGGTCTCTGTATTTTTCAGTAAATTCTTTCTTGTAGTTGATGTTTCCATCTCCAAGCGGATTATAACCAGCTAAAATTTCTTCTTTGTCGTTAAATCCGTCTCCATCGGTATCCGCCTTATTAAGATCGGTTTTTAAATTTTTTTCTACTAGATCAGATAAGTCGTCGTGATCGTTGTCTAGCCAGGTGTCTAAATTAAAATCAGCAATTTGAAAATTGTAAATTTCTTCGGAAGTTATAGAACCGTTATTCCCGATTCCGTTAAATACATCGATTGCCCGTTCCGGGTTACCTAAATAAATCAGCTTATGTTGGCTGTCTTGATTAGGGTTTACATACCAACCGGCTCCGTTTTTATCTACTTCAATTAAAATTTTTCCTTTTAACTGTTCGTAATAACTTCTGCCATTATTTTTATAAACATACTTTTTTTCTGGTATTATTGGTTCCTCATTTATTTTTTTATCTTCTAGAATTAATTCTTCCTCTGTTTTATTTTTTGATATCCCATTACTATTTTCTATGTTTATATTTTTTCCAATATTATCTTTAGCTAAGTTATAAATTTTTTGTGAATATTTAAAATAAGCTAGTATCCCGCCAGCAAGCAATAAAAAGATTAAAGTTAATAAAATAAAAGTAGCTTTTCTATTTAAATTTATCATATATTAAAATCGTTTTTTCTGCGACCTAAAAAGCAGAAAAAACTCCTTATTACCCCTCTTTAATTAATTAAAAAACAAAATTGGATTATTTTTTAAGAGCTGGGTGAAGCCCAAAAGGAAAACATGTATTTCATATAACTCGTTTATATGCGAAATGTTTTCGTATATTATACACAATTTTGTATATT
>CAYHOD010000039.1:0-7423 GCA_964358215.1 uncultured Gammaproteobacteria bacterium
ATTAAAATTCTAAATTTGGATTTGGTTTTAGTTTTTGCCAGGAAGCGCGTTGCTTTTTGAGAAAATTAAAATAACCGGCAACAGCAATCATTGCCGCATTGTCAGTGCAAAAATTTTTTGATGGAACCAAAAAATTAATTTTTAATTTTAAATTTTTAATTTTTAATTTTAATTGTTTGCGCAATTCTTGATTAGCCGCAACTCCACCGCTTAAAATTATTGTTTTAACTTTATATTCTTCAACTGCTTTTAAAGTTTTAAAAATCAAAACATCAATGACTGCTTGCTGAAATTCATAGCAATATTCTAAAATTTTTTTCTTCCAATTTTTATCTTTTTTTAATTGATAAAAAACCGCTGTTTTTAATCCTGAAAATGAAAAATCATAATCATTGGAATTTATCATCGGTCGAGGTAAATTAGCTTGTAGCTTGTAGCTTGTAGCTTGTAGGGATTTTTTTGAATCAGCTTGTAGCTTGTAGCTTGTAGCTTGTAGCTCTGCCGCCTTTGCGGCAATTATCGGTCCGCCGGGATAATTTAAATTTAATAATCGAGCTGTTTTATCAAAAGCTTCGCCTGCCGCGTCATCTCTTGTTTGACCAATTTTTTTATACTTTAAATAATCTTTCATTAAAATTAATTCTGTGTGTCCCCCGCTGATTAATAGGACTATTGCTGGAAATATGTTTTTTTGAATTTTCAGTTTTGAGCTTTGAATTTGTTTAGAAATTGTCTCCCTACGGGAGATCTGCCGTAGGCAGAAAAATTGTCTCCCTACGGGAGATCTGCCGAAGGCAGAAAAATTGAAAATTTTGTCAATTGGCATTAGCCAATTGGCAAATATGTGTCCTTCCAAATGATTAACTCCAATTATTGGTTTATTCCAAATATAAGCTAGGGCTTTGGCTGTTTCAATCCCAACCAAAAGAGAAATGACTAATCCCGGACCAATTGTAACTGCGATTAAATCAATATTTTTTTTATTATTTTTCAAAGCTTTTGTAATTGCCGGCAAAATATTTTCTAAATGCGCTCTGGCAGCCACTTCCGGAACAACGCCGCCATATTTTTGATGAATTTTAATTTGCGATGAAATTACATTAGAAATAATTTTTATTTTTCCCTTTTTAATTTCTATTAAAGCAACAGCGGTTTCATCGCAAGAAGTTTCAATTCCTAAAATTAACATAAATTTGTATTTTAAAAATAAAAATGATAAAATATCATAAAATGTAAAATGTAAAGCAAAAAATGTAAAAATCAAAATAAATAAAAGTAACTCGTAACTCGTAATCAGTAATTAAATTAATATTTGCCTTTGGCAAATTATAGTTACTAGTTACGGATTACAGATTACTCTTAGTTAATTGTCATTTTAATTTTTTCTGCCTACGGCAGATCCCTGCCTGCCGAAGGCATGGTGCCGAAGGCAGAGATTTTTTCATTTTGGTTTTTTAATAAAAACACTTTTTGACGCAAAAATTTATTTATCAATTAAATTTATGGATTTTCAATTATTTCAAAGTATTAATAATTTAGCTGGTAAAAATATTTGGCTTGATTCTTTTATGATATTTTGCGCTGAATATTTAATTTTTGGATTATTTTTAATTTTAATCTTTTTACTTTTTACAATAAAAGAAAAAAAGGAAAAAATTCAATTAATTATTTTATCTTTAAGTTCAACTGTATTAGCTTGGTTATTAAATCATTTAATTTCTTTAATTTATTTTAGACCAAGACCGTTTGCAACTCATCATAATATTAATTTATTAATTCAACACAATCAAGACAAATCTTTTCCTTCTGATCACACTGCCATCGCTTTTGCTTTAGGATTTAGTATTTATTTATTTAATAAAAAATTAGGAATATTTGCTTTAATTTGCGCGCTTCTTGTTGCTTTTGCTAGAATTTTTTGCGGACTTCATTATCTTTTGGATATTTTAGGAGGGATTATCGTTGCCATTATGGTTGTTTGGGGAACATGGAAAATAATAAAGTAACCAGTAACGTGTAACCAGTAACCAGTAATTAATATTTGCCTTTGGCAAATTATAGTTACGAGTTACGGATTACAGATTACTCTTAGTTAATTGTCATTTTACATTTTGATATTTGTTAATTGTTAAAATGTTATAATGTTAAAATGTTTTTATGTCTCATACTTTAAAACAATACGTTATTGCTTTATACGAATCTTTAAAAAATGAAAAAAAGATTGATCAAATTGATCAAAAAATTTTGAATTTTGTAAAAATTTTAAAAAAAAATAATGATCTAAAATTAAAAAATAAAATTATTTTAGAGTTTGAAAAATATTGGAAAGAAAAAAATGGGATAATAGACGCGTTAGTTAAAAATATTTTTCCGCTTAAAGAAAAACAAAAAAAGGAATTAATTAATTGGATTACAATCAATGGTTCGCAATTGATAAATAAAAAAATAAAAGAAATTAAATTGAAAGAAAAAATTGATAAAAATTTAATTGGCGGAATAAATTTAAAAATTAAAGATTTAATAATAGACTGCAGCGTAAAAAAACAATTAGAAAAATTAAAAGAAAAATTAATTTGAGTTATCAACAGTTTTTATTTTATTTTTTTTATTTCTTTTTTTTTAAAAAAAATATATAATTTAAAAATAAAATAAATTTAATTTAAACTTAAACTTAACACAAATGAAAGGGGGTGGACAAATGGTAAAAGGTAAAGATAAAGGTAAAGGTAAAGATATAAAGAAAAAAAAAGGACCAAAAAAATAAATAGTTATTCTTTACTCAAAAAATAAAACTTTCTCTAATTGAGAAAGTTTTATTTTTGTTTATATTTTATCAAACAAATTTTCTTGTTCATTTTTGTCTTTTTCTTTTGGAATTTTTATTTCCCCATAAACCCCGTCATAACCCGGATTAAAAATTATTTTTTCTTCCCGCATTTTTTTTATCGTTTCAACAATTTCATTTGAAGTTATTTTTTTTAATGCGTCATAAGTTAAATTTAAAAAAATATTAAATTCATTTTTCCCTTGCCTAATTAAATTAAAATATTCTCTTTCTATTTTCTTGGAATTTTTTCCTTGCTTTAAAGTTTTGGCAATGATTTCTTGGAGAGGAATTATTTTTTTATACGGGATAAATTTTTTAGAATCAATTTCAATTGCGGAACGATCGGCTAATTCATTAATTCTATACAGCACCCCTTTGGTTAAAAGTTTTTTGCATTTAGGACAAATTCCTAAATGTTTTTTTGTTTGCTCTGGAGAAAAATTTATTTGACAATCTCTGTGTCCGTCAAAATGATATTTTCCCTGCTCTGGAAAAAATTCAATTGTGTAAAGCAATTTGTTATTGGAATTTTTTGACTGTTTAATCGCTTTTATAATTTCTTTGTAACTTAAATTTTCAAAATCAAAAACATTCGCTTCGCGTCCAAGATTTTGTAAAGAGTGCGCGTCAGAATTTGAAATTAAAGTAATTTTATCTAAAACAGACAGACAATGATTCATTGCCGGATCGGAAGAAAGTCCTGTTTCAATTGCGCAAATGCGCGGCGTTAATTCTTCAAAACATTCTTCAATTGAATCAAATCCGGATTTAGATCCAAAAATTGAAAACCAAGGAGTCCAAGCGTGAGCCGGAACAATTAAACAATCTTCTGAAATATCCAAAATTATTTTTGCCAATTCTTTTGCGTCAAGCCCTAAAATTGGCCGGCCGTCTGATTTTAAATTTCCTCTTAAAGAAAGTTGCGCGTTAATTTTTTCCACTGTTTTAAAATCCGGAGCAAAAATTAAAATATGGACTCGCCTACCCCTGCCATTTTTAGTGTAAATGCAGCTAATCTCAGTGGTAAAAATAAATTGTATAGAATTTGATTGATTATTTAAAAAAGATTTTTTAATTATAAAAAGTCCTTCGTTTTCCGAAGGCTCTAATTTTTCTTTTAATTCAGCTATCCACGCCGGATAAGTAAAGTCCGCGACAGTTAAAATATCAATTCCCTTAATTTTAGCCCATTGATTAAAATGTTCTAAATCCATTAACTTGCTCGTCGCGCGAGAATATTTTGAATGTGAATGAAAATCAGCAATGTACTGCATAAAAGCATTATTAACATTATAACATTATAACATTATAACAATTAACAAAAATCAAATTAAAATTACAAATAAATAAAAGTAACTCGTAACACGTAATCAGTAATTAAATTAATAATTTGCCTTTGGCAAATTATAGTTACGAGTTACGGATTACGGATTACTCTTAGTTAATTGTCATTTTACATTTTGAGATTTGCATTTTGCATTTCTTTCATTTCTCCCCAGTTATCTCCTATTTTAATGTTTACTTCAATTGGAACTTTGAATTTTTTTGTTTCTAAAGATTGTTCCATTTCTTGTTTGATAATTTCACATAAAGACGCGGTGTATTGCATTTCTGTTTCAAAAACCAATTCATCATGAACTTGCAAAACCATTTTAATTGATTTGTTTTTTATTTTCTCGTTTATTTTTATCATGGCTATTTTTATTAGATCGGCAGCTGTGCCTTGAATGGGCATATTTATAGCCATTCTTTCGGCAGCGTTTTGAATTTGAAACATTTTTGAATTTATTTCAGGCAAATATCGACGGCGGCCAAATAATGTTTCAACATATCCTTTTTCTTTTGCCGCTTTTTTAATTTCTTCCAGATAATTTTTAATGCCGTTATGAATTTCAAAATATTTTTCAATAAATTTTTTCGCTTTTTCTTGAGAAATGCCTGTTCTTTGAACTAAACCATAAACTCCCATTCCATAAATAATTCCAAAATTTATTGCTTTGGCTTGTTGCCGCATTTCCGAAGTCACTTCATTTAATTCGCATTCATTAATTTCAGCGGCTGTTCGAATGTGAATATCTTCCTTGTTTTTGAACGCTTGAATCATTTTTTCGTCATTTGCCAAAGAAGCGATTACTCGCAATTCTATTTGAGAATAATCAACGGAAATTAATTTACATCCTTTTTCAGCGATAAAAGCCGTTCTGATTTCTTTGCTAAATTTTCCCTTTGCCGGAATGTTTTGCAAATTTGGATTAGAAGAAGATAGACGGCCGGTTGCGGTGATTGTTTGATTAAAACTCGTATGAATTCTTTGTGTTTTTAAATTAATTAATTTTGGCAGCGCTTCGGAATAAGTTGATTTTAATTTAAAAATTTCACGATATTCTAAAATTAAATCAATAATTAAATGACTGCCTTTTAATTTTTCTAATTCCGAGGCGGCGGTAGAAATTCCTGTTTTTGTTTTTTTAATTCCATTGATAGAAATTTTTAATTTTTCAAATAAAATTTTTTTTAGTTGAAGTGGAGAATTAATATTAAATTCAATGCCGGCATTTTGGTAAATTTTTCCTGTTAATTGTTTTTCATAAATTATTAATTGTTCGGTTAATGTTTGTAAAATTTCCTTGTTAATTTTTATTCCGTTTCTTTCCATTTGAGCTAAAACAGGAATTAAGGGCATTTCTATTTCTTGAAATAAATTCCAAAGATTTTTTTCTTTTAATTGCGGAATCAATTGATCAATTAATTGAAAAGTATAATCAGCGTCTTCGCAAGAATATTCAGCCATTTTTTGAATTGGAACAGATTCCATTATTTGTTCTAATTTTTTTTCATCAATTTTTTTTGGTATTTTAAAGCCAACTAATTTTTCAAAAGAAATCATTTGATGGCCTAATTCCGTAAAAACAACCGAATCTAAACTAAGAGCGCGCGTCCCGGAATTTAATAAATAAGAAGCAATCATTGTGTCAAAATTTATTCCTTGCAGATCAATCCCTTGTTCTTTTAAAATAGCCGCGTCAAATTTAATATTATGCCCGCATTTTTTTATTTTTGAATTTTCTAAAATTTCTTTTAATTTTTGATATTTGATATTTGATATTTGATATTGTACATAATATGCCTCTCCATTTTTCCAACAAAAACTAATGCCTAATAATTTTGCCTTAAAAGGATTTAGATTTGTTGTTTCTGTGTCTAAAACAAACGCTTTTTGTTTTTTTAATTTTTCTAAAAATTTTTCAAATTTCTCTTGTGTGTCAATTAAAATATATTTTCCTTGCTCTTTTTTGTTTTCCTCATATATTGCGCTTATTTCATCTTGTTTAAATTTTTGATTTTTGCATTTTGAATTGTCGTTTTGATTTTCCGCATTCCATACTTTTTTATTTTTTTCACTATTAACAATGAGTAAGGATTGAATTGCTGATAATTTTGATAGGAGCGATTTGAATTCTAATTCCTGAAATAATTTTATAATTTTTTCTTGATCAAAATTTTTTAATTTACATTTTTCTAATTCAATTTGTATTGGCGCGTCTTTTAAAATAGTAACTAATTTCTTGCTTAAAAATGCATCGTCTTTATACTCTAAAAGTATTTTTTTTGTTTTTTCTTTAATTTGATCGCCTGATTCGGATATTGCTTTGTAAATTTTTTCTAAAGTTCCAAATGTTTTTAATAATTCAATCGCTGTTTTTTCTCCAATGCCTTTTACTCCCATAATATTATCCGAAGGATCGCCGCGCAAAGCCTTGAAATCAATTATTTGTTCTGGAGTAAGACCGTAGCGTTCTTGAACGGCTTTTTTGTCATAAATTATTGTATCATTAATCCCTTTTTTCAAAGTAAAAACTTTGGTATTTTCATTAATTAATTGCAAAGTGTCTAAATCACCAGTAACAATAATTGTTTCTATTGGCGATTTTAAATTAGCGATTGTTAATTGGTAAGCGATTGTTCCGATTAAATCATCTGCTTCATAACCGTCTTTTTCAAAAACAGGAATATTAAAAATTTCCAACAATTCTTTTACTCTTGGAATTTGATTATAAAATTCGTCTGGCTGTTTTACTCGTTGAGCTTTATATTTTTCAAACATTTTATGTCTAAAAGTGGGGGCTTTTTTATCAAAAGTTACAACAAAATGAGTTGGTTTTAATTCTTTCAAAGTTTTTAAAAAAATTGAAGTAAAGCCATAAACAACATTTACTAATTCGCCTTTTTTTGTGTATAACGGCGGTAACGCATGCCAAGCTCGATGCAATAAAGCGTTTCCGTCAATAATAATAAATTTCATATTACAAAAAATTTTAAATTGCAAAAATTAAAAGGTAAAAACAACAACGTGATTGTGTCATCCCGAGCGAACGAGCGTAGCGAGTAAGTCGAGACAATTAAAATTAACTGTGTCATCCCGAGCGAACGAGCGTAGCGAGTAAGTCGAGGGATCCCTTAAATTAGTTTATAAATAAAGCTAAAATAAAGGGATTTCTCCATTCCGCTGCGCTCCAGTCGAAATGACAGCATGGAGGGATTTCTCCATTTCGCTGCGCTCCAGTCGAAATGACAGCGCGTGTCATCCCGAGCGAA
>CAYHOD010000040.1:0-7175 GCA_964358215.1 uncultured Gammaproteobacteria bacterium
AAACAAAATGAATTATTTTTTCCTTTTGTTGGGCAAAACAGTTTTGATTTGCGCAATAATAAGCCGCTTCATCTTTTAATCTTTTGGTTTCTGAATTACAAATCGGACATTTTAGCGGCATTTCAAATTTTTTCTCTTTGTTTGTTCGTAATTTTGGCAACACCTGAATAATATCCGGAATTACATCTCCGGCCTTTTGAATAATTATTGTGTCGCCAATTTTAATATCCAATCTTTTTATTTCATCTTCATTGTGAAGCGTAGCCCGACTTACAATTGATCCCATAATTTTAACTGGTTCTAAAATAGCTACTGGCGTTAAAACTCCTGTTCGACCGACCTGAATAATAATATCTTTAACAATTGTGGTTGTTTGTTCTGCTGGAAATTTAAAAGCAATTGCCCAACGCGGAGCTTTACCGGTATATCCCAATGCTTCTTGAATTTTTCGTTTATTGATTTTAATTACAATACCATCAATCCAATAATTTTGCGCTTCTTTTTTTTCTTTCCATTTTTCCCAATATTTAACTATTTGTACAATATTTTCGCAATATTGAAAATTAGGATTAACTTTAAATCCTAATTTTTTTAATGTTTCCAATTCATCTTTTTGAGAAAAAGGCAAATCTCCATTATTACTCCAAACTAAATCGTAAACAAAACAATCTAATTTTCTTTCAGCGACAATTTTTGAATTTAATTGTCTAATTGTCCCTGCTGCCGCATTTCTTGGATTTGCGAATTCTTGCTCTCCCTTGTCTTTTCTTTTTTTATTTAATTCTTGAAAAATTTTCTTGCTCATCCAAACTTCGCCTTCAACAATTATGTCCATTGGCTTCTCTAATTTTAGAGGAATACTTTCAATTGTCTTTAGATTTTGAGTTACATCCTCCCCTATTTCACCATCTCCTCTTGTCGCGCCTGAAACAAAAATTCCATTTTTATACGTTAAAACAACGTGTAATCCATCTATTTTTAATTCGCAAAGATAATCAATAAAATTTATTTTTTCTTGTTTTTCCAAAAAATTTTTATTTCTTATTTCCCAATCATAAATTTCTTGTGGATCAAAAGCGTCATTAAAAGACCACTGCTTTATTTCGTGTTTTATTTTTTTAAATTTTTCTAAAGGCTGTCCGCCAATTCGTTGAGTTGGCGAATCATTAGTGATAAATTCTGGATTTTCCCGCTCTAATTTTAAAAGTTCATTCTTTAAAGAATCTAAGGCGGCATCGGAAATTTTTTGTTGATCTAAAACATGATAAAGATAACGATGATAATTAATTTCTTTTTTTAATTTTTCAATTCTTTCTTGAATTTGATTTTTAAACATACAAATAGCCAATAAATCCAAATATCTCTGCCTACGGCACCGTGCCTACGGCAGGCAGGGATCTGCCGAAGGAAGAGAAATCCAAATGACCCCCAAACAAATTTCTTTCAGAAATTTAATGGGGCAGGTAAATAAAATTTCAAATCCCAAATCCCAAAATTAAAAATTATTTTTTTGACATTTGATATTGCGATTTGAAATTTATTTTGATATTTGATATTGGGATTTTGGATTTTTATTTAATTATCGCTTCACTCAAAATAACAGAAAATTACAAACTAAAAAACTACCGAGCTACAAGCTAATTTTTACAGTTAACACAAAAACTTGATTCAATACTTCGATTAACATTTTGAAACTCACCAATTGATTTAATAGTTAATGTTGTGTTGTTATCTAAGTTTTCTATTAATTCTCCAGCGCAATCTTCTATGCCACCAGTACATTTAAATCCAACTTTCCATTGGGCAGTTTGTCCATTTAAATCAAAGTTTCCATTTATATCATCGCCTACTGGTTCTGGAATTTCTGTAGGATTTAATATTCTAATTTGATTCAACGCTTTTTCCATTCCGGTTTCTGCGGCAAAATATGCCGGAGACGACCAGGCAATACTTCTTGAAAGTCTAATTCCTTTAACAACTAAATTATTAATTCCAATAGTAGCTGTTAAAATTCCAGCTAAAATTAAAATTACTAAAAATATTGCCGACCCTTTTTGATTTTTAATTTTATACATAATAAAATGCCAAAATTAAATGTAAAATCTAAAATTCAAAGCACCAAATTCTAAATAAATAAAAGTAACTCGTAACTCGTAATCAGTAATTAAATTAATAATTTGCCTTTGACAAATTATAGTTACGAGTTACGGATTACGGATTACTCTTAGTTAATTGTCATTTTACGCTTTTTAAATAAGGCTGTTTCCGGCCATTTCCTCTGGTTCTTGAATGTTCATAATTTTTAAAATTGTTGGCGCAATATCTGCTAAAACACCTGTTGGAATAAGTTTGCTTAAATCTGCATTAATTCGACCTAATTTCACTGCCATGCCTTCCCATTGTTTTCCAATTAAAATAAAAGGTACTGGATTAGAAGAGTGTTCTTTATCAATTTCTCCGGTATATAAATTTATTACTTCTTCAGCATTGCCATGATCAGCTGTTATTAAAATAATTCCATTTTTAGATAAAATTTGATTAACGATTTTTTCTAAACATTTATCAAGATATTCAACTGCTTGAATCACCGCTTTTAAATTTCCAGTATGCCCGACCATATCCGCGTTAGCAAAATTACAAACAATAAAATCATGTTCATCTCTGGAAATTTCTTGCAATAATTTTTCTGTTATTTCCAAAGCGCTCATTTGAGGTTTTTGAGCGTATGAAGAAACTTGAGGAGAGGGAATAACAATATTTTCTTCTCCCCAAAATGGCTCTTCTTTCCCGCCATTAAAAAAATAAGTTACATGAGCGTATTTTTCTGTTTCAGCAATATGGAGCTGTTTTAACCCTAAATCGCTTAAAATTTTTGCCAAAGGATTTTTAACTTCTTCTGAAGGAAAAGCCACTTTTACAGGAAGATCTTTTTCGTACTCAGTCATTGTCGCAAAATATAAATTTTTTAAAAATTGACGTCTTTTAAATTTTTTAAAATCAGGCGATACAAATGCTTGAGTTAATTCTCTGGCGCGATCAGATCTAAAATTAAAAAAAATTATCGCGTCATTGTCTTGCGTTTTGGCAATTAATTTTTCATTTTCATCTAACAAAACTGTTGGCAAAAATTCTTCATCAAAAATATTATTATCATAAGAATCTTGAATCGCTTCAATCGGATTATTAAATTTTTTTTCTGATTGCCCTTCAATTATCGCTAAATAAGTTTTTTCAATTCTGTCCCAATGATTATCTCGATCCATGGCATAAAATCTTCCGGAAATTGTGGCGATTTTCCCAATGTCAATTTGATTTATTTTTTCCTGCAATTCTTTTATAAAATTTAATCCGCTATTATAAGCGGTATCCCGACCATCTAAAAATGCGTGAACAAAAACCTTGTTTATTTTTTCTTTTTTTGCTAATTCTAAAAGAGCAAAAAGATGTTCATTAAAACTATGCGTTCCTCCATTTGAAACTAATCCCATAAGGTGTAAACAAGAATTATTTTTTTTAACATGGTCGCATGCTTGTAAAAAAATTTCATTAATAAAAAAATTTCCATCTAAAATAGATTTATTAATTCTGGGTAAATTTTGATAAATAATTTTTCCAGCGCCTAAATTTAAATGTCCAACTTCTGAATTTCCAACTTCGTTATAAGGCAATCCAACCGCTTCTCCAGATGCTTGCAAAACAGCGCTAAAATATGTTGTGATATATTTATTAAAATTAGGAGTGTTGGCTAGGCTTATTCCGTTTCCTCGTGATTTCGGCGCAATTCCCCAACCGTCAAGAATAATTAAAGCAACAGGTCTTTTCATAAAAATAAAAATTAAGCATACAGAATATTAGAATGTTATTATGTTAAAATGTTATAATGTTTTATATTCCTACAAGCTAAGAAGCTACCAGCTACAAGCTAATCAAGCTTTTTCCTTTCATTTCTTTTGGTTTTTCTATTTTAAATAATTCTAAAATTGTCGGAGCAATATCGGTCAAAATTCCATCTTCTCTTAAATTTAATTTTTTATTTTGATTATCAATTAAAATAAATGGCGCGGGATTTTTTGAATGTTTTGTGTCAATCTCTCCTGTTTTTAAATTAATCATTTCTTCAATATTGCCATGATCAGCTGTTATTATTAACGCGCCATTTTTTTCTTGAATTTTTTTTATAATCATTCCTACGCATTGATCAACATATTCAACGGCCTGAATCGCCGCTTTTAAATTTCCAGTATGTCCAATCATATCAGGATTAGCAAAATTTATTGCAATAAAATTATAATTATTTTCTTGTAATTTATTTAAAACCGTTTTTGTAATTTCTGGCGCGCTCATTTTTGGTTCCTTGTCATAATAAGGAATATCTAACGAAGGAATTCTTATTCTTTCTTCTCCGCCAATTGGATTAGCGTATCCACCATTAAAAAAATAAGTCATGTGAGCGTATTTTTCTGTTTCAGCGATGTAAAGTTGTTTTAAATTTTTTAAAACAAACGGCAAACTCATTTTGATATCGCGAGAAGGAAAAGCGGTAAAAATATGTGGTAAATCAGGACCAAAATCAGTCATTGCGACAAAACGAATATTTTGAAGAACTTTTTTTCTTTTAAATGAATCGGGATTCATTTTATTAAAATCTTTTTGAATAAACGCTTTGGTTAATTCACGCGCGCGATCTGATCTTAAATTGGAAAAAATAATCGCATCATTGTCTTGAGCGACACAAATTGGTTTTTCATTTTTTACAATTACTGTCGGAGGAATATATTCATCTGTTAATTTTTTATTATAAGCCCTAAGAATGGCTTGTTCTGGACTTTCTGCTTTTTCTCCTTCTCCTAAAATTATTGTATTATAAACTTTTTCAATTCTGTCCCATTTTTTCTTTCTGTCCATTGCAAAAAATCGTCCAGAAATTGTGGCAATTTTTTCTTCGCCTTGAAAATAATTAGTTACTCTTTTTAAATATTTTAAAGCTCCGTATTGCGAAGAATCGCGACCATCGGTAAAAAAATGAAAAAAAATTCTATTAGTGTTTATTCCTTGTTGTTCAATTAATTTTAAAAGGGCGTGAATATGACTTAAATCAGTGTGCGGACTTTGCGAACCAGAAAGTAAACTCATTATATGAATATTTGTTTTGTATTTTTTGACATGTTTTATTGCTTCTAAAATAGCTGTGTTTTTAAAAAATGTTCCGTCAATAATACTTTCTGAAATATAAACCGCGTCTTGTTTCACTGTTTTGCCAGCTCCTAAATTCATGTGTCCGGCTTCGGAATTGCCATCTTGTTGATTTGGCAAACCAACATATTTTCCATGGGCTTTTAAAGTTGTATGCGGATATTTTGACCATAAAAAATTTATCACTGGCGTTTTAGCCAAAGTTATCGCATTTCCTCTTGATGCCGGCGCAATCCCCCAACCATCAAGAATAATTAAAGCAACGAATTTTTGCATATTTTTATTAAATTTAATGTTTGGAGGTCCGACCTCCAAACATTAAATTATAAATATTAAAACAAAAAAATATAAACTAATTTAGTTTATAAATTATACAAAAAAAAATTTAAAATAGCAATTTTAAATTTGATTTTTTGATTATTTTTTGCTAATCTTTAAATAATTTAATTAAATTTTTTTTTAATTTTTATGGAAACAAAATATTATTTTCAAAATCCACAAGAATTTTTACCAAAATCTTTTCAACCAGAATTAGAACTAAAACCAGAAATAGAACTAAAAAAAGAAAGAAAAAAATTTTTACCTTTTAAAGAAGCGAAAGAATTAGTAAAGGGTAAATTTAAAAATAAAATAGATTATGAAACACGGTATAAAAGATACCCTGAATTACGGTTCAGTCCCGATATACTTTATAAAAAAGAAGGTTGTTGGAAAAATTGGCGCGATTATTTAGGAACAGAATTTTTACCTTTTAAAGAAGCGAAAGAATTAGTAAAGGGTAAATTTGAAAATATAAAAGATTATCTAAAAAACTATAGAAAGCATCCTGGATTACGATCAAATCCTAATGTGTTTTATAAAAAGAAAGGTTTATGGAATGGTTGGAATGATTATTTAGGAACAGAAAGAAAAGAAAAAATTTTTTCTCCTAATGCTCTTCTTTTAAAAAAACAAAAAATAAAAATAAGGACCTGGATTAGAACTCTTTCAAATGAAGAATTAGAAAAAGATTTTGAAAAACTTTATAAACAAGCCCAAAAAGAAATCCAAGAAAAATTTAATTTTTCTTTTACTGAAGAAGAATATTCACCACTTGCATTTAAAAATATACTTACTAGAACAAGAAAAATTAGAAAACATAGCTACAAATTGCCCGAGGGATTTCAGTTTCAGTAAGATGTAGAATAAATAATTTTTTTATGGACAAGACATATAATTCGCAAAATTTTGAAGATAAAATTTATCAAAAATGGGAAAAATGATTCCTTGAAATTTCAAATTCAAAGTTTGACTTTTCAATGATGATTAATTAGAATAGAATTATGGCAAAATTAATAAAAAGAAAATTAGATTTTCAAAATGTACAAAAACTTATTGATTTTTTTCCTATTACAGCGATTATTGGTTCTCGACAATGTGGAAAAACTTTTTTAGCTAGAAATATAAAGTATGATCATTATTTTGATATAGAAAATCCTCGAGACGCGGCTAGTTTAATTAACGCGCAACTTGCTTTAGAAGAATTAAAAGGCTTGATTATTATTGACGAAATTCAACGAGCACCGAAATTATTTGCGTTGTTACGTTATTTGGTTGATACAAATAAACAACAAAAATATCTTATTTTGGGTAGCGCTTCTCCAAATATTACAAAACAAGCATCCGAATCTTTAACTGGGAGAATTGCTTATTATCAACTTAGAGGATTTAGCATTGCTGATGTTGGTAAAAAAAATATAAAAAAAATGTGGCTCACAGGATGTTATCCAAAAGCGTTTTTAGCGAAAAATTTGCAAGAAAGTTTTGTTTGGCGAGAAAATTATATTACTACATTTCTTGAACGAGATATTCCACAATTAGGTATAAATATTCTTGCCCAAACTTTACGAAGATTTTTGTTAATGCTTGGACATTATCATGGACAAATATTGTGAAACAACCAAAAATATATTTGCGTGATTCAGGAATTTTTCATTTTTTAT
>CAYHOD010000041.1:0-7032 GCA_964358215.1 uncultured Gammaproteobacteria bacterium
TTTTTTGCCTTCGGCAGATCCCTGCCTGCCGTAGGCACGGTACCGTAGGCAGAGATTTTTACATTTTGATTTTTTATTACTGGTTACTTTGTCATTTAACATTTGAAATTTGAGTTTTTTTACAAAGTGTGTCCTTTTAGAAATTCTTGAGAGGACATTCTTTTTTTTCCTTCAATCCGCAGTTCGTCAATTATCAAAATTCCATCGCTGCATTTTACAGCCAATTGATGATCTTTTGTTGAAAAAAAATCACCGGCGCGCGTCATATTATTTTTAATAATGGTTGCAGTATAAGCTTTAAAAATTTTCAATATTTTTGATTTTTTCTGCCTTCGGTAGATCTGCCGTAGGCAGAGATTTTTAATTTTTAATATTGTCCATGTCCCTGGCCACGGATAAAACGCGCGGATTTGTCTTTCAATTTCTCGCGCTGATTTTGTCCAATTAATTTTTCCATCTTCTCTTTTTAAAATTTTTGTGTAAGTTGCTTTTGATTCATCCTGATTTTTTAATAATGAATTGCGAATAATGAATTGCGAATTAATCGAATCAATTTGTCCAATAGTTAAATTTTTTTGATATTTTTCTTTCCATAAATTTAATATTTTTTCTGCTTCTTGAATGTATTTTAGCAAAGTTGTTATCAAAAGCTCAGCTCCTAAATTGGAGAGTTTATTGTGTAAAATTTGACTATCATCATTATTTTGTATTTCAATTTTTGCGCTTTGTATTATTTTTCCTGTATCCATTTTTTTGTCCATTAACATTATTGTTATTCCTGTTTCTTCATCGCCATTTAAAATGGCAGATTGAATTGGCGACGCGCCGCGATATTTTGGAAGCAAAGAAGCGTGAATATTTAAACAGCCAAATTTTGGGATTTCTAAAATTTCTTTTGATAAAATTTGTCCATAAGCCGCAGTAATAATCAAATCCGGCTGCATCTTTTTTATAATCTCTATATTTTTTTGATCCTTAATATTTTCTGGTTGAAAGACTGGTATGCCGTATTCTAATGCGACTAATTTTATTGGCGATGCTTGTAATTTTTGTTTTCTGCCAACAGGTTTGTCTGGTTGAGTAATGACTTGAACGACATTGATCTTATTTTTAATAAGAGATTGTAAAATTGGCGCGGCAAAATCAGCAGTACCAATGAAAATGATATTCATAATTAATGTGTTGCTAAAATTATTTTTATTTAATATTTTTAATTCTATCAATAAATAGTATTCCATCTAAATGATCGACTTCGTGTTGAATAATTCGGGCAAGTAAATTTTCAACTTTAAATTTTATTTTTTCTCCGTTTTTATCCAAAGCCTTCACTGTAATTTTTTTTGATCTTTTTACTAAACCAAAAAATTCTGGAATCGACAGGCATCCTTCTTTCTGAATTTCTTTTTTCCAAGATTTATTTGTAATTTTAGGATTAATTAAAATTAAAATTTTATTGTTTTGATTATCATAAAAATTACAAAACGCAGTATCATTTGTTTCATTATAATTGCGAACCAAAATTAATTTTATACTTTTTCCAATTTGCGGCGCAGCCAAGCCAGCTCCTTTTGCTTCTTCTAAAGTTGCAATCATTTTTTTAATCAGATTTTGTGTTTCTTTGTTTTTTATATTTTCTTTTTTAATATTTTTCGCCTTTTGTCTTAAAATGGGATTTGGATGTTTAATAATTTTGAGAGACATAAATTGCAATAGCTTGTAGCTGGTAGCTTTTTAGCTTGTAGGAATAATGATAAAAATGTAAAATGCAAAATGCAAAAACTTTAAAAAATTTTTAAAATAGTATAAAATAATAACAATGAACGTTTAATAATTTTATACAAAGAAAATTTTTTTCTATAAAATTTTTACTTAACAAAAAGGAAGAATAATAATTATGGCAGAAAATGCTTACATTGATAAAAATCAATGGATTTATGAAAAAAAACCGCGGGGGAAAATTTTTTCTACTGGTAAAGGGTGGGATTCTTTTGCTGAAAAAGACTGGCAATTTGTTACCGAAAAAAATAAGTGTCTAATTGGAGAGATGATTGCAACACTTCTCGGTCAAGAACAAAAAGTTTTAGATCTAGCTGCTGGCTCTTGGCAGTATGTTCCAATAGATACTGCTGTTGACAATTCACGAGAGATGCTTCTACGTAATCCTGCTTCACGCCGATTGTTATTCAACTTGGACAAACTTACTGAAGGATACCCGCTTCCAATAGAAGATAAGTTTGACGCAGTACTTTTTTGTTTTGGATATAATTATGTAAAAGATCAAAATGCTGTGTTTAGAGAGGCAAAACGGATTTTGCAACCCGAAGGAAAAATATTCGTTGTAGGCGGTATTAGCGGTGGTTGTTCAGAATTCGCATTGAGAAAATTTAACGCAGATAAAATCAAAGTTGAACTTGAAAACATAGGACTGGACGTTATTATACACAATGTAGTTGACGCTTCAGGGTTGCCAAACGAATTCAAAATAGTAGAGGCTGCTAAACATATTCCAGATAAACAAAAGCTGATTGATGAAAATATTAAAAGAGTTAAAGTTGCACTTGGATGTTTTGAAAAACAATTACATAGAGAGTACGCGACGATTAAGGAAGCGCGAAAAACACTTGATACAAAATTAGCAACTCAAGAAGAAATTTATTTAAGAACAGAATTGGAGGAAATTAGGCAAGTTGGAAAACAACTCGAAAAACAATTTGGCGTTCAGATATTTATTATTCCTAACCCACCACTTAAAAAAGAGTTCAAACTCGAAGATTTAAAGTTTTCCAGCGTTGGATTTGTTTTGGTGGATGAAGGGCTTGCTAACAACAATGAGAAATTTTCGCAAATACAATGTGAAGCAAAAAAGTTACTACAAGATCATATTCATATTAATGTTAACGGAAGTTATATCGCTGAAAGTGCTGAAAAAACAGCCGAATACTTAAACAGAGAATTTCGACGTACGGGTAAAATAAGACACATCTTTTTTTTGTCTCCGTATGCTTTTTTATATCCCTCGCTTTATGGCGATATTCAGAGTTTTCGAAAAGAAGTTTTTAAGCAATCTGACGTTCCAGAAAGAATTATTCAACGCGATCTTCAGCGGGCGTGGAGGAATGACGAACTCGCAATTAAAAACATTTACATCCGCTTACAAGCTATACGGAGACTCACAAAAAAAATTGAAACAAATGGTTATTTATAATTACTAATTGAAGTGGTATCCAATCAAAAAGTGGACCTTTTCTTTTTTTTGAAAAAAATTTGTCTTTAAAAAAATTTAAAATTATTGTTTTATTTTACAATCCAACTTTAACAGAACAATATCATTTTTTTAAATTTAAAGCAAAATTTAGGCCAATTTAAATCATTTTGCTTTTTTTGTTTTTAAAAACGTAATACAATAAGAAGTTTATAAGGACAATAAATTAGAAACTAAACTTTGACAAAAATATTTTTTTAAAAGTAATCGTCCCTCTCTGTTATTTCGACTGGAGCGAGCCCCTCGACTTCACTCGGGACAGGCTCAGCGAGCGAAATGGAGAAATTCCTTTATTTTAGCTTTATTTATAAACTAATTTAAGGGATCCCTCGACTCACTCGCTATGCTCGTTCGCTCGGGATGACACAATTACATTGTTTTTAGGTTTTAATTAAGAATCCCAAGAAATTTGCCAAAGTTTAGTTAGAAAAATAACTTTTATCTAAAATTAGTCAAAAAATAGCTGCCGTAGTACAGTAGCTGTTTTTTATACTTAAATTAGCCAAGAAAATAGCAAGTGTTAAAATTGCTTTTTAAATTATTTCCAAAGGATCTGTGTCAATAATCCAATTTTCATCAAGTTCGTTTAATAATTTTTTAATTGAAGCTGGAAAATGAAAAGTAGGATAAATTTTTAAAATAATTTGTTTTCTATATTTTTCTTTAATTTTTGGAATCATTGGCGATATTGGTCCAATAACTTCGAAAGTTTTTGATGATGAAAAATACATTTTTAATTTATCAACCAATTCATTTGTTTCTTTTTCTACTTTTTTAAAGTCAGAATTTTGATAAATTAATTTAATTAATTTACAAAACGGAGGATAATTAAATTTTTTCCGCATTTCAATTTCAGAATTATAAAAAAAATTATAATTTTGTTGAGCCAAGGCTTGAATAACATAATTTTCCGGAGAATGCGTTTGAATAATAACAATCGGAAGTTCAACTTCCGATTGTTGAATATTTGCCCAATTAATAATTTTAGATAGCTGTTGAAAAGTTTTTTCAGAAGAACGAAAATCTGGACGATAAAGCAAAGAATCAGCGGAAATAACGCCAATTAAATTAAAAATTGATGGCTGATTAAATTGTTTGAAAAAAAATTGCGTTCCAATAATAATATCATAGCTTGTAACTTGTAACTTGTAGCTTGTAGAAATTTGCGTGTCTTTGTCAATTCTTAAAATTTTAGCTTCTGGAAATAATTTTTTTATTTCTTTTTCAACTCTTTGTATTCCAATGCCAAAAGTTTTTATATTCACCCCTTGACAATGGGGGCATTTTGTTGGAATATTTTGTGTAAAATTACAATGAAAACATATTAGCTTGCCTGCCTCACTAAAGGCAGCTTGTTTCGCTGAAGACAGCAAATCGAAGTGGGCGAGTCGAGGCGGGTAACTCGTAACTCGTAACTCGTAACTTATTTGCGTAGGTAAATAATTAAAAATAAGGGGTAATTGACAATTGGGACATTTGAATAAATATTTACAGTCTTGGCATTTTATTATTGTTCCGGCTCCGCGGCGATTAAGAAATAAAAATATTTTTTGTTTTTTTTCTAAATTTTGTTTAATTGCTTCTTCTAAATTATCGCTAATTAATGAATAATTTTTTTTTTGCCACTCATCTTGCAAGTTTATAATTTTAATGTTTGATTTTTTTTTGTAAAGACAAAATATTGTTGAAGTAGATTTGTTTTGCGCATTATAAAATATTTCTATACTTGGCGCTTGGCTGGAAAAAATTAATTTAGCTTTGGCAAATTCACTGAGTTTCTCGGCTAATTTTTGAACATTATAACGAGGATTTTGTTCTGATTTATATTCCGACAAAGACTCTTCATCATCAACAATAATCATGCTTAAATTTTGAATTGGACTAAAAATAGCTGATCGCGTTCCTAAAATAATTTTGGCTTTTTGAAAATATATTTTTTGCCATTCTTGCCAAAAAAAAGTTTTAGAAAGTTTATTGTTTAAAATAGCAATTTGATCTGGAAAATAATAATTTAAATAGTTATAAATTTTTTGAATATCTGTAATTTGAGGAACAATAATCAGAATTTGTCCTTTTAAATTTTTATTTAACAATTGTTTAATAATTTTTATATAAACAATTAATTTTTCTTGCCAATTTTGATAATGCAATAATACATATTTTGTTTGCTGATTATTAATTGAATCAATCGTTTCTTTTATTTTTGGCAAAGATTTTTTTGAAACTGTTAAATTTTTAATATTTTTGTGAATCAAAATAGATTGTTTTTTGTTATCTAATAGTTTGCGTTTTGGAATTTCCGGAAAAATAATTTTAGAAATTAATGGAAGCGATGTATAGTAATAATCTTTCATCCATTGAATTAATTTAATTAAATGTTTTGGTAAAATTATTTCTGGTTCAATAATTTTATTAATTGTTTTTAAATTAAATTTATTTTGCGTTTTATTTTTTATTTCTATTACAATGCCATTGATTTTTCGGTTGTGAAATGGAATTTCCACAATTTGATTAATTTTAATTTGATGTTCAAATTTTTTTGGGACTAAATAATCAAAATAAATTAAATGTTTCGGAAGTCGGATTATCGGAATAACTTGAGCTATTAATTGTTGCTCATTTGATTTTTTCATGTTTAAATATTAGCATACATGTCAGTCGTTGACAATATTTTTATTTTATATATTATATAAAATATGACAAATAAACTTATTCAATATTTTAAAGATTCAAAAGCTGAATTAAAAAAAGTTACTTGGCCAACTAAACAAGAAACAATCAGGCACACATTAAATGTTATTGGAATTAGTATTGTTTTGTCTATTTTTTTAGGCATTATTGATTATTTTTTAACTTTCGCGGTAGAAAAACTACTTTAATTTTTTATGCCAAAACAAATATTAGACGAAGGGCGGCAATGGTATGTGTTGCATACTTATTCAGGATATGAAGAAAAAGTCGCTTCTAATCTTAAACAAAGAATAGAATCCATGAATATGGAAGATAAAATTTTTAATATTTTAATTCCAACCGAGAAAAAGATAAAATTTAAGGGTGGCAAAAGAAAAACAGTAATAGAAAAAATTTTTCCGGGATATATTTTAGTTGAAATGATTGTTACTGACGACTCGTGGTATGTTATTAGAAATACTCCTTCTGTAACAGGATTTATAGGCACAGGAATTACACCAACGCCTATTTCAGAGGAAGAAATTAGATCTTTGCAAAAACGAATGAAAATAGAAGAACCAAAATATAAAATTGATATTATTGTAAACGATCCGGTAAAAGTTGTAGACGGACCATTTAAAAATTTCGAAGGAAAAGTTATGGAAATAGACGAAGCTCGCGGGAGAATTAAAGTGTCAATTTCTGTTTTTGGACGAGAAACTCCAATGGAATTGGATTTTTTACAAATTAAGAAAATGTGATAATAAGAATAACTCAAATGTCAAAACTCAAAGTTCAAAACCACAACTCAAATCTAAAAACTAATCTAAAAATAAGAGATTTAAGTTTTTAGTTGTAGTTTTTCTGCCTTCGGCAGATCTTCCGTAGGCAGAGACTTTTGACATTTGAGTTTTGAGTTTTTTTATTTTTTACATTTTACTTTTTAATTTTATGTTACTACAAGCTACAAGCTAAAAAGCTACAAGCTAATTCATATTTTATGGCTTTAAAAAAAGACACAATAAAAAAAACAAAAAAAATAATTAAACAAGATGAATCAAAAATCAAACAAGATGAATCAAAAATCAAACAAGATGAAT
>CAYHOD010000042.1:0-4960 GCA_964358215.1 uncultured Gammaproteobacteria bacterium
GAAATCCCTCCATACTGTCATTTCGACCGAAGCGCAGCGAAGTGGAGAAATCCCTCCACACTGTCATTTCGACCGAAGCGCAGCGAAGTGGAGAAATCCCTTGAATTATTATTTAAGGGATCCCTCGGCTTCGCTCGGGATGACACAGTTGTATTGTTAAAATTATGAAAAAATTTATTTTATTTAATCTTTTTTTAGCGGGAATTGTTCTTATTTTTTTAGGAGGCTGCGCTAAAAAAGAAAAGGAGAAAAATATGGCAACAACTTTTTTAGCTAATAAACAAGCTTTATTAATCATCGCTTTTAATGGATATCAAGAAAAAGAATATGAAGATACTAGAAATATTTTAGAATCAAATGGCGTTAAAATAATATTAGCCAGTAATTTAAACGGAATTGCTAAAGGCAGTCTTGGTGGTAGTGTTAATGTTAATCTTTCAATCTCTGAAGTTAAAGCGAATCAATACGATGCGATTATTTTTATTGGCGGACCGGGGGCTGTTGTGGCTTTTCAGGAAAATTTAGAAGCACATCGTTTAGCGCAAGAAACAATTTTCCAAAATAAAATTTTAGGAGCAATTTGCATTAGTCCGACAATTTTAGCCAAAGCAGGGGTTTTAAAAAATAAAAAAGCGACAGTTTGGTCAAGTTTTGTTAATAAAAGTCCGATAGAAATTTTAAAACAAAATAACGCAGAATATGTCAATCAAGACGTTGTTGTTGATGGAAAAATTATTACCGCCAATGGACCTGAAGCGGCGAAAGATTTTGGAAAAGCGATTGTTGAATTAATACAAAGTAACCAGTAATAAAATTAATAATTTGCCTTTCCAAATTTTACTCGTTATTTGTTACTATTTTTACATTTTGCATTTTTAGACGTTATCTATCATGAAACAAAAAATAAACAGAAAAAATATAAAATATTTTATAGAACAAATAAATTTTAAAAAAGCAGCGATATTTATTTTAGCTTTAGTAATTTTTAGTCTTCCTTTTGTAATTGAAAATTTTAGATTATCAAAGCCATTAATTTTAAAACCATCTTTATCAAAACAGATTTTATTTATTGAACCAGAAGAGAAAGAAGAACCTATTTTAAAAGAAATAGAAAAAGCGCAAAAATCAATTAATTTAGAAATGTATCTTTTATCAAATAAAAAAATTATTCAAGCGTTAAAAAATGCGCAAAAACGAGGAGTGGAAATAAAAATAATTTTAGAAAAAAATCCTTATAAGTTGGAATGGTTTAATAAAAAAATTTTTAAAGAGCTTCAAGAATTTGGAATGCAAACTAAATGGAGTAGTTCTGAATTTAGTCTAACCCATAGTAAATTTATGATTATTGATGATCAAGTCGCGATTATTATGACAAATAATTTTACTTATTCTGGATTTAATTCAAGTCGCGATTTTGGTTTAATTAATTTTGATCAAAAAGACGTGATGGAAATAAAAAAAATATTTGAAGCTGATTGGCAAAATAAACCATTTTTTTCTTCTCAACAGAATTTAATTATTAGTCCAATAAATTCTCGCAACAAGTTGGAAAATATAATTAAAAACGCTAAATCAGAAATTTTAGTAATGGCAGAAATTATAAAAGATCAAAAAATTCAAGAATTTTTAAGCGAAGCGCAAAAAAGGGGAGCGCAAGTTAAAATTCTTTTGGCTGATATTAAAGATAGCGAAATTAATAAAAATGCCGGAAAATATTTTCAATCGCAAAATGTACAAATAAAATATTTGCGAAAACCATTTTTGCATGCTAAAATTTTAATAGTGGATAATAAAATTTTATATTTAGGATCAATTAATTTTTCCTCCTCATCTTTAGACGAAAATCGAGAATTAGGAATTTTATTAGCAAATAAAAATTTAATTCAGCAAGTTAAAGATGTTTTTGATAAGGATTGGGAAAGCGTAAAATAACTATTCAAAATTTCTAATTATTCTCTGCCTTCGGCAGATCTCCCGCAGGGAGATAATTGATTTAATTTCTAATCAAAATAAATAAAAGTAACTCGTAACTCGTAATCAGTAATAAAATTAATATTTGCCTTTGGCAAATTATAGTTACTAGTTACGGATTACGGATTACTCTTAGTTAATTGTCATTTTACATTTTTCTCCCTACGGGAGATCCCTGCCTGCCGAAGGCATGGTGCCGTAGGCAGAGATTTTTGCATTTTGCATTTTCATTAATTAGGTTAATTAAAAATTAGAAATTTAGTTTGATATTTATTTTTTACTTTTTACTTTTTATTTTATGTATAAAATTATTCATGAAAGAGAAAAATGTATTGGCTGCGGGGTTTGCGCGTCATTATGCTCTGATTATTGGGAGATGAATGACGATGGGAAGTCTATATTAAAAGGAGCGAAAAAAAATAAAGAAACAGGCAATGATGAACTCGAAGTGGAAAAATTAAAATGCAATGAAAATATAGAAGAATCTTGTCCTGTCCAATGCATCCACATTGAATGCTAAAATGTTATTATATTAAAATGTTTTTATGTTTGAAATACGAATTCATGGCCGAGGAGGACAAGGAGCAAAATCAGCCGCTCAATTTATTGCTGAAGCAGCCATGGAACAAGGAAAATTTATTCAAGCTTTTCCAGAATATGGACCTGAAAGATCTGGCGCTCCTGTTGTTGCTTATGTTCGAATTTCTGATCAAGAAATTCAAACTCATGAACCAGTGATTTTTCCAAACGCTGTTTTAGTTTTAGATGAAACTTTAGCAGAAACGATTAGTACAACAAAAGGATTAAAAAAAAATGGAATTTTAATAATTAATTCATCTAAAAAAAATCAAAAAAATAATGTAAAATATTTAAACGCTTCAAAAATCGCTTTGCAATTTATTAAAAAAGACAAACCAAATACAGCGATGTTGGGCGCTTTAATTAAAAAAACCCAAATAGTAAAATTAGAAAATTTAATTAATGTTGTGAAAAAACATTTTTTAAATAAAATAGGAAAACAAAGCGCCATGGCAAATGTAATGGCAGTAAAAGAAGGATACAAAAAATTGTAAATTTCAAATTTCCAATCAATTATGATTAATGTAAAAAATAAAAAAACACAAAAAATTTCAATCGGTGGAATGATTGATAAACTGGGTTCTTCAAAGGAATATAAAACAGGGACTTGGCGAACTTTTTGTCCAATTTGGAATGAAAAAAAATGTATTCATTGTTTGCAATGCGTTCAATTTTGTCCGGAAAATTGTATCCCTGTTGAAAATGGAAAGCGTAAAAAAACAAATTTAGATTATTGCAAAGGCTGCGGAATTTGCAGTCAGGTTTGTCCGATTAAAATTATTAAAATGGAATAGCTTTATTGTATTGAGAAGTGTATATTACAAGTATATTTTTGATTTTTAATATGTCATTTTGATATTTAATTTTTGATTTTTAATTTTATTATATCAAAAAGCGAATATTTATTTTCAAGTATTCAATATCACACAAAAATTTTTTTAAATTTTGCTTATTCTACAATGAAACACAAACTATTATTTATAATTTTTTTTACTATTTTTCTTTTTGGAAATTTTTCTTTTGCAAAAGCGTTAGTTCCAAACGATCCGGATTATTTAAAACAATGGTATTTGCCGGTCATTAAAGCTAATCAAGCATGGGATATTACTACTGGTTCTCCGGAAATTATTGTCGCTGTTTTTGATGGCGGCGTTGATATTGATCATCCCGATTTAATTAATAATATTTGGACTAATCAAAATGAAATAAATGGAAACGAAATTGACGACGATAAAAATGGTTATATAGACGATATTTATGGTTGGGATTTTATTGAAAATTCAAATGATCCAAATCCTAAAATTATTTCTAATTATACTAAAGCGGCAATTAATCACGGGACAATAATATCCGGAATAATAGCGGCTGAAGGAAACAATAATCAAGGAATAAGCGGAATAAATTTTAAAGTGAAAATTATGCCATTGCGAATTTTAAATGAACAAGGCAATGGAAGCGGAAATAATCTTATTAAAGCCATTGATTATGCCATTAAAAATGGAGCGCATATTTTAAATTTTAGTTTTGCCGGAATCGATGAAAATAAAGAAGTATTAAAAGCAATTGAGCGCGCGCATAAAGCCGGATTAATTATTGTTGCGGCAACAGGAAATGAAAATTTAGAAAAAGATAAAAATGATTTAGATAAAATACCCAAATATCCAATTTGTTATGATGGACAAGAAAATATGATTATTGGAGTGGGAGCTGTTGATGATAAAGATCAAAAAACAAATTTTTCTGGTTTTGGAAAAAAATGCGTAGATATTGTCGCGCCGGGAATTGGCGTTTATGGAACTCAAACTTATAATCCTAAAGAAATAAATTTTCAAGAATATTACGGAGGAAATTATTTAGGAACTTCAATTGCTACGCCGCAAGTTGCGGCAACAGCGGCTTTAATTTGGAGTAAAATTCCTAATTTAACCAACAAAGAAGTTCAAAATTTTATTTTAAATGGCGCTGATAATATTAACGAACAAAATTTGGATTATAAAGATAAATTAGGAACTGGAAGATTAAATATTTATCAATCTTTAAAATTAGCTCAAAATTCTAAAGAAATTTCAGATTCTAAAAAAATTATCGCGACATCTTATAAAGACAATAAAACTTATTTGAAAATTTTTAATATCGATTCTAATTTTAATTATCAACAAGCGGTTTTTAATCAACATTTTCAGGGAGGCGCAAATATTATAATGAGCGATCTTGATGGCGATGGAGAAAAAGAAATTATCACTGGCGAAAAAACAGGACAACCGTTAGTAAAAATTTTTGATCAAGATGGCAATTTAAAATTTCAATTTATGGCTTATGAATCAGATTTTAAAGGAGGAGTTAGCGCGGCCATAGGCGATCTTGATGGCGATGGAGAAAAAGAAATTATCACTGGCGAAAAAACAGGACA
>CAYHOD010000042.1:5060-6852 GCA_964358215.1 uncultured Gammaproteobacteria bacterium
ACCGTTAGTAAAAATTTTTGATAAAAATGGAAATTTTAAATATCAAATTATGGCATATAATCAAAATTTTCAGGGAGGGGTTAATGTCGCAACAGGGGACATTGATGGCGATGGAAAAGACGAATTAATAGTTGGCGTTGCCTCGCAAAAAAATCCGTATGTTAGAGTTTATAAAATAAAAGAAAATTTTTTGTACCTTAAATATCAAATTATGGCTTATGATCAAAATTTTCAGGGAGGGGTTAATGTCGCAACCGGAGACATTGATGGCGATGGAAAAGACGAATTAATAGTTGGCGTTGCTTCGCAAAAAAATCCGTATGTTAGAGTTTATAAAATAAAAGAAAATTTTTTGTATCTTAAATATCAAATTATGGCTTATGATCAAAATTTTCAGGGAGGGGTTAATGTCGCGACCGGAGACATTGATGGCGATGGAAAAGACGAATTAATTACCAGTCAAGGGAAATCAGGAAAGGCATTAATAAAAATTTTTGATGAAAACGCCACTTTAAAAAAAGAATTTCAAGCTTTTGATTCAGAATTTCAAGAGGGAGTTAACATAGCTTATTAGCTTGTAGCTTTTTAGCTTGTAGAAAATTAAGAATTTTTATTTTTTAAATATCATTTTATGTTTAATAAAAAAGAAATTTTTAAAAGAAATATTTTAATAACCGGCGGAGCTGGATTTATTGGATCTCATCTTTGTGATGAATTATTAAAATTAGAAAATGTTAACATTATTTGTTTAGATAATTTTTTAACCGGTCTTGAACAAAACATTGATCATCTTTTACAACTTCCAAATTTTGAGTTTATTAAACACGATATTACAGAACCCATAAATTTAGAAATGTTTTTAAGTTTAAAAAAATTTAAAATAGAATTAACTGGATTGCAGGAAATTTATCATTTAGCTTGCCCAACATCGCCAAAAGAATATCACAAACATTCAATTGAAACTTTATTAGCTAATTCTTTGGGAGTAAAAAATGTTTTAGATTTAGCTGTTAAATATAAAGCTAAATTATTACATTGTTCCAGCGCGGCTATTTATGGAGCGCCTCTTGATTTTTTACATTGTTTTCAAGAAGAAGAAAAAGGGCGAGTTGATCCTATCGGATTAAAAAGTTGTTATAATGAGGGTAAAAGATTTGCCGAAGCAATGGTGGCTAATTATCGACATGAATATTGTTTTACGCCAAATGAAAATAAAATTAAAAAAACTCCGGAAATTTTTGAACAAATAAAACCAACAGAGAATTTGCAAGAAATTATTCCATGGGCTAAAATTGTTCGCATTTTTAACACCTATGGACCCAGAATGAAATTAGACGATGGAAGAATTATTCCAGATTTAATTAAACAAGCTATTTTTAACGAACCCTTGGTAATTTATCAAAAAAAAGAAGAGAAAACATCTTTTTGTTATATAGAAGATATGGTAATTGGATTGATAAAAGTAATGAATTCAAAAATACAAGGACCAATTAATTTAGGCGATTCTATGATGTATGAAATTGAAGAAATTGCCAAGATGATTATTGAAATAAGCAAAAGTTCTTCCAAAATAATTTACAAAGAACGTCCGAATTATATCAGCAGAATTGGCGCGCCTAATATTAATAAAGCGAAAAAAGAATTAGAATGGTTTCCAGTGATTTCTTTGGTTGATGGATTAACAAACACAATTGAAGCAATGCGCGCTAGTAAAATTTTAAAACCATTTTAATGTTTAAATTTTTAGAGAATAGAGTGTCAGGGCTAAAGCCCAGGTTAGTTATATTACAAG
>CAYHOD010000043.1:0-6745 GCA_964358215.1 uncultured Gammaproteobacteria bacterium
TTATCCAATAATGTATAAAATTAGAGCCAATAAATCCAGCCCCGCCGGTAATTAAAATGTTTTTTTGAGAAAACATAAAGCGATAATTAAAATGTAAAAAAGTAAAATAGGTAATCCGTAACTCGTAATCCGTAACTTACAAAATTATTTTGGATTTTATTACTAGTTACGAGTTACGAGTTACTTTTAATTATTTTGAATTTTACGCTGTTGTTTTTCGTTTTGCATTTTGTATTTTACATTTTTTTCAATTTGAAATTTGAAATTTGCAATTTAAAATTCTTTTGATTTTTAATGCCGAAGGTCGGACTTGAACCGACATGAGCAAAGCCCACGGGTTTTTGAGACCCGCGTGTCTACCAATTTCACCACTTCGGCACGTTTAAATTGCAAATTGCAAATTAAATACAGGCTTACTTAATATATTTAATTTCTTTTTCATTAATTTTTTTTAATATTTGCAGTTTAATATTTGAAATTTGAAATTTTAATAGATCCTTAAAAATTTTTTCAATATCTTTTTCAAAAATATCCTGTCCGCCAAGGCCGAATACATAGCTTTGACATTTAACATTTGATAATTGACAATTGACAATTTCACTATAAAGCGGAGGGTGAGCGCCAGGAGAAACAGAACGATCCAAAACAGCTATTACTTTAAGATGCGACAATGCTTTGGCTATTTCTTGATAAGGAAACGGTCTGAATAAAATTGGTTTTAATAATCCAACTTTAAATCCTTTTTTTCGCATTTTATCAACAACAGATTTAACTGTTCCAGCAGTAGAACTCATAACTACAATTCCAACTTCCGCATCATTTAATTTGTATTTTTCAAAATATTCGTATTTTCGTTTAGTAATTTTTGAAAATTCTTTGCCAATTTTTAAATAAATTTTTTTAACTTGCTCCATGGCTTGAATTTGTTGAATTTTTATTTTAAAAAAATGCGGTTGTGAAACAAGCGAACCAAGACTAATTGGATTTTTTATGTTAAGAAGCGAATATGCTGAGTTATATTTTCCTAAAAATTTTTGAACGATTTTATCAGGCAAAATTTTTACTGCTTCCACACAATGCGAAGTAATAAATCCATCTTGCATCACCATTGCCGGCAATTTAACATGTTCGGCTATTTTTGTAATTAATAAAATATTTTCATAAACTTCTTGATTGTTTTCTGAAAAAATTTGTATCCAGCCGAAGTCTCGACATCCCATTGAATCAGAATGATCGCAATGAATATTAAGCGGCGAAGACAAAGCTCTATTAACTACTGGCATAACAATCGGCAAGCGCAATCCGCTAGCTATGCCAAGAATTTCCCACATTAAAGCTAATCCTTGCGAAGAAGTAGCAGTCATTGCTCTTACTCCGCTAGCTTGAGCTCCAACAACCACACTCATTGCTGAATGTTCAGATTCTGTTAACACTATTTCTGAATCAACAAGTTTTTTAGCTGCAAATTGACTAAATTTTTCTATGATTGGCGTTTGAGGAGTAATTGGATAAATAGAAACTACACCTGGATTTATTTGTTTCATTGCTTCAGCAACGGCTTCAGCTCCTGTCAATGCTTTAATGTTTAATTTTATTTTTTTCTTAATCATACTTAAAAGTAAAAAGTAAAAAGTAAAATTTCTAAAAATAATTATTTACCCCGCTTTAGCGGGTTATTAAAAATCAACTTAATACTTAATTCTTATTTTGTTATTTTCATTTTTAATTCTAAAATCTTTCTTTTCACTCCTTCATTTTCCGGATTTAATTGTTGAAGTTTTTGAAAAATTTCTAACGCTTGATTGTAAAGTTCTTTTTTTTCATAAGATATTGCCAAACCATAAAGCGCGTTAGAATAATCTGGTATCATTCTAATAGCCATTTCAAACGCTTTAATTGCTTCATCTGTTTTTTCTTGATTAAAATAAAGTTTTCCTAATTCAAAAAATACTTCTGGTTGATCTTGTTTATTTTTATTTAAAGTGATCACTAATTTTTCTAAATCAGAAACAGCTTTTAAAATATCCCCTTGTCTTTCGTAAGAAATATCCAAATATAATTCAGCCAACCAAAAATCTTTTTTTAATTCCAGGGCTTTTTGAAATTCTTTTTGTCCCAATTGAATTAATTCAGACGAATCCATTTCTTTTAATTTTTTAATAAACAAATTTTCTTCTATAACAGAATTTTTAGATTTTTCTTTGTTTTTATTTTCTTCCGCTAAATTCATATACATTTTTCCTAATTCTGTGCGCAAACTTGGATTAGCCGGCTCTAATTTTATAGCTTTTGTAAATCCTTCTATTGATAAAGGAATTGTTCCTTCAACAATTGTTTTAATATCTCTATAAAATTGCCCTTGTATTTCCGCAACTTTTACGTTAAAAGGAGCTATTTTTTGAATTTCTTTTATTTTTTGAATTCCTAAATCAATTATTTCTTTTGCTTTTTCATAAGTTTGTTGATTTTTTAAATTTTGAGATCCTGATAAAATTTTATCTAAATAAGCATAAATTAAATTTATTTGATAATATATTTGTTTAGGATTTAAATTTGAAGCTTGTTTAAAAATTTCTATTTTTTGATCTAAAAAATTTTTCGTTTGTTGTTGAGATTTTAATTTATTTTTTATAAACGCTTCAGCTTTATAATTTTGAATGGCAAAATAACTTATTCCAATGAAAACAAAAAATATTAAAACAAGAATTGAATTTAGAATTACAGAAAGTTCAGGAACATTTTTTAAAATATTGTGTCCAAATTTTTGAGTTTTAAAAATTTCTGGTTTTATTTTTTTCCAATTAGCGATTGAAAGACTAAGAAAAAACCAAAAGCAAAAATTTAAAAGAATATTTCCGGAATAAAAAAATTGAGCGAGAAAAAGAGAAAAAACCGGAAAATAACAAATAATAAACGGCAAACGGCAAATTAAATTAAATAAAATTCCAATTAAAATTAAATAAACTAAAATTCCCAAAATTCCAATGCTGTTTATTAATTCTGAAATATAATTTCCGCTTTTTCCAAAGCGTATTTGCCAATTTTCATTTTGATTAAATTCTTTTGAATGAAATTTAGAAAAATTATAAATAAAAGTATTCGGTCCCGCGCCTAAAATTGGATAATTTTTTACAACGTTTTTGGTAATTTGCCAACTTGTTTTATTGCTAAGGCATTTTTCTTTAAATAAATCTATTTTAATAAATTTATTCAAAGGAGAAAAAAGAGAAACAACGCAAATAACGCAAGTAATAATGATTAAATAAAATGTAAAAAAATTTTCATTTTTTGTTTCTTTGATTTTGAAAAAGAATAACAACCCTAAAGTAATTAATAAAATAATCCAAGCCAGAGTAAAATTAATAATAATAAGCAAAAAGAGACCAGCAATCAATAACAAATAATTAATTATAGATAATAATGCATTTTGCGATTTTTTTCCTAAAATTAAAACAATAATTATTGTCAAAAAAATACTTAAAGCTTCCCACGAACCCATTAAATTAAAATTAGACAAATTTATTTCAGATAAAAAATCATTAAGCCAAGAAATTTTTACTATCCATTTTGAAAGAAAGCCAAAAATAGAAAAATAACTTATTAAAACAACAAAAAATCCAGAAATTAAAAATACATTTAATAAACGATTAATAGTTAAATTTGTTTTTTTAATATTATTAATTATTACAAAAAACAACGCTCCAAAACATAATATTTCTAAAAGATTTCCAAAAGACCAACCATAAGCTCCCCAAATTGAAGAATATCTATCAATACTAAAAAAAGTGGATAATCCAAAAATCGCTATTAAGATTAAAATTGGAATATTTAAAGGATTTTTTAAAAATGCAAATTCTTTTTTTACAATTGCCATTTTAATCAGCCAAGCCATTAAAGCTATGTTTGTCAAAAACCACAATAAATATTGTTTATTAAATTCAAAAATTTCCAATGTAAAAGGAAGAAAAAATAAAGGAATTAAAAAAACTAAAAGATAAATAGGCGTTGAAATAAAAAAATTACAAATTTTTAATAGCAATTTTTGTTTTTGAATTTTTTCTTTTGCGCCATCTTTTAATATTTCGCTTTCTATTTTTTCTTTTTTATTTTCTTTTAATATTTCACCCTCTACTTTTTGTTTTGGTTTAAAAAAAACAAAATTAAATATTTTTTGTTTTGATTTTTTTAAACTTTGTTTTTCACTTTCGTTTTCGTTTAATGAATTAACAGCAGGAATTTTTTTTAAAGTTTCATTTTTTATTCTCAAATTTTTTTCTTCTTTCATTTTTTTTCTCGCTTCTTCTATTTCTTTTTCTCTTTTTTTTCTTTCAACGCTTAAATCCAATATCGGTTGTTTTGAAATTTTATTCATAAATATTTATTTATTTTTAGAGAAAATACACGGGTTCAACCCGTGTATTTTAGTATTTTATAAACAATTTTTATAAATTTCCAAGGTTTCTTCGGCGCATTTTTCCCAACAAAATTCTTTAGCCCTTTTAAATCCTTTTTCAATTAATTTAATTCTTAATTCTTCATTATTTAAAACCAATTCTAATGCTTCTTTTAGTTCTTCTTTTTTCTTTGGATTGATTAAAATAGCCGTTTTGGATGTTATTTCTGACAAAGATTCAATGTTAGAAGTAATCACCGGTATTTTTTTTGCCATAGCTTCAATGACTGGCATACCAAATCCTTCGTGTAATGATGGAAAAACAAATACTTTTGCTTCAGAGAATAAAGCGTTTAAATTTTCAGGACCAATATATCCTGTAAAAATAATTTCTTTTTTATAAGGAGAATTCATGGCCTTTTTATGAATTTTTTGCGCAGTCCACCCTTCTTTACCAGCAATAACTAATTGATATTTTGTAGCAGAATTTTTTTGAAATAATTCATATGCCTCAATTAACATTTCAATATTTTTTCGCGGTTCAAGAGTTCCTAAAAATAAAATATAATTTTCTTTAATGCCATATTGATTTTTAATTTTTTCTATTTCTATTTTTGGCGACTCTTGAAAAAGTTCTTTATTAATTCCATTGTAAATTACTTCTATTTTATCAGCCGGGGTTTTGAATATTTTTATTAAATCTTGTTTTATGCTTTGAGAAACAGCGATGATTTTTTTTGCTTTTTTAAAAGCGTTGGGAGTTGTTATTTTAACATTTAAAAATTGACCAGAAGGAAATAATTTAGGAAATTTATAAATAGTTAAATCATGCGCGGTGACCACAGAAGGTTCATTGTATGACAAAGGCAAATATGGAGTTGGAGAATGAAAAATATCAAGACTTTCTCTTTTCAAAAAAGCTGAAATTAAAAAATGAGAATAAGCAATAGGTAAAAATTTTTTGTATTGCATGAAAGGAAAATATTTTATTTTTACATAAGGTTTTGAAAATTTTATTATATTTTTTCCAGCCACTTCTTTGTCAAAAAATAAAATATACTCATTTTTTTCTTTATTATCAAGATTTATCAAATGTTTTACTAATTGATAAGTATAGTGAGTTATTCCCACCAAATCGTCTTTTTCCGGATTTAAAATTGTTCGACAATCAATTCCTATACGCATAAAATTTTAATAACCCATTAAAGTGGGGTAAATAAAGATTTTTATTTTCCCAGCTTTAGCTGGTTATGCTTTTTAAAAATTAGATTTTTAAGTCAAATTATGTTACATTATTATAACATAGAAATACAAAAATACAAAAAATAATCAACAGAAAAGTAACGAGTAACCAGTAACGAGTAACGAGTATGATTTGCCGAAGGCAAATAACAAAAAATGTAAAATAATAATCTAAAATCTAAAATTCAAAGCACCAAATTCCAAATAAATCACAAATCCAAATTTTTAAAATCCAAAACGTTTTGAATTTATAATTTTGGTCATTAGAATTTATTTGCCTGCCCTGTTAAATTTCTGGAAGAAATTTATTCAGGGGTTATTTGTAATTTTGGATTTTAAATTTTATGCTGTTATTTTTCGTTTTATATTTTGCATCTTGAATTTTTATTACAAGTTACGAATTACTTTTATTTATTTTGATTTTTGATTTTTTAAAATTTCTTGCTTTGCTCGAAATGATAAAATGTTATTATGTTAAAATGTTACAATGTTATAATGTTTTTTTGTTTTTATGCCTATAATTACTACAAATAAATACGCTTATCATAATTATCAAATTTTAAAAACCTATGAGGCAGGAATTGTTTTAACCGGGCCAGAAGTTAAATCAATTAAAAAAGGACAAATTAATCTTAAAGCAAGTTATGTTTCTTTGGATTTTAAAATTCCAGAAAAAGTTTTTTCTAGAATCATTTCAAAATCCTCGCTTCCTCTTGTTTGGTTGATTAATTGTCATATTTCCGCTTATAAGCCAGCTTTTAATGTTCAAAAAAATTATCAACCAACCCAATCTCGAAGACTTCTTTTAAATAAAAAGGAGATTAATTCTTTGATTGGAAAATTAAAAACTCCGGGCTTGACATTGTTGCCATTAAAGGTATATACTAAAGGAAAAATAATTAAATTAGAAATTGGTTTGGGTAAAGGGAAGAAAAAATATGACAAAAGAGAGGATATTAAAAAAAGAGAAACAAAAAGAAAAATACAAAGAGCGATGAAGAATAGCTTGTAGCTGGTAGCTTCTTAGCTTGTAGAGAAATTAAAATTGATTCATTCCATTTTCTGTAGCAGGGCTATTACGAAGGATGAATAAAAATTATTTAAAAATTA
>CAYHOD010000044.1:0-6478 GCA_964358215.1 uncultured Gammaproteobacteria bacterium
TTTGCCAAAGGCAAATATTAATTTAATTACTGATTACGAGTTACGAGTTACGAGTTACTTTTATTTATTTTGATTTTTTCTGCCTACGGCACCATGCCTTCGGCAGGCAGGGATCTACCGTAGGCAGAGATTTTTACATTTTAAATTTATTTTATGCTTCCACCAACAACATCATTAAACGAACAAATAAAAAAGCTCGTAGAAGAAAATTTAGAATATTCTAAAGAAATTTTAAAATTAAATAAAAAAATTTATCATGATATTGTTTGGAAAAGAATATTTTTCGCAATTAAATTAATTATTATAATAACTCTTATTATTTTTTCTGTTGTTTATTTGCCTTTAATTTTAAAAAATCTTCTTGCTCCATATCAAAATTTAATTCAACAATTTACTAACGGACAAAAAATCGAAGACATTAAAAGTTTGCAAAAAATTTTAAATCAAAAACAAATACAAGAAATTTTAAACAAAATTCCAAAAGACAATTAACATTTAATTGTAGGGGCGTATTGCATACGCCCATTGCATACGCCGTAGGGGAGGCCTTTACGGCCGCCCAAATAAATGTTGTAAATAAAAAATTTGACTTTTAAAAATAAATGAGTATTATTAAATAATGTTTTTTGAAATTTTTATTGATATTTTCTATTAAAATAAATTAAACATTTTAACTTAAAGTATGCGTAAAATGGATTTAAAAAATGTAATTTGGAAAGAAGGAAAATATTATGTTTCCCAGTGTCTTAATATAGACATATCTAGTTTTGGAAAAACCAAACAAGAAGCTTTGGATAATTTAGATGAAGCATTAAAATTATATTTTGAAGACATTAAAATTTCGAAAATACTAAAAGTAGAAAAACCAGAATTAGTAAAATTGTCTTTCAATTATGTCTAAGTTTTATTCTTCAAGGCAGATTATTCAAGTTTTACAAAAAAGAGGTTTTTTATATATTTCTCAAAAAAGTAGCCATGTTAAGTTTCAAAAAATTAGCAATTTAACTTTAACCGTTATTGTTCCGGCAAATAAAAAAGAAATTCCATTTGGAACTTTTAAATCTATTTTGCGTCAAAGCAGATTAACAGAAAATGATTTTAAAATTTGACTTTTAAAAATAAATGATTATAATAAAATTATATTTTAAATTATATCAATAGCATTTATTTTTAATTATTTTGCAAAAGGTCTTATGAAAAAAAGTAAAAATTTAATTATTATTGCAGTAATTATTGTTGTATTTTTAATAAGTTTGTTATTTGCATTTAAAAAAGAAGCTAGAGCAGATATAATTATTTTAAAAAATGGAAATCTTTATTTAATAAGCAGTATTTTAGGAGAAAAACAATTAACTACAAAAGGAAATATTAAATTATTATTTGATCAAAAGAATGGAAAAATTATTTTTGGGAAAGAATGGAAGGAAGAAACATTAGAAAGTGAACGAATAGGCGGTACGCGATTATGGATAATGAATAATGATGGTTCGAATGAATTACTCATTGCCGATGAATTAGTTGTTTATGCTTTTTTTGATAAAACAGGAAAAAAGATCTTTTACAATACACGCAACAATTATGATTTGTATTTAGTGAATATTGACGGAATTTCTAAAGTCAATTTACATACAAAAACTTTAACTTCTAATTTATCTCCAGATGGAAATTATTTAGTTTATCAGAAATTAAATCCTGATTGGCAGATAGGGCAATATTATGATCAGGCTTTAGGAATAACTATTTTAGATTTGAAAACTAAAAAAGAAAAAATAATTAGTCATAGTTCAGAAGATTTTGCTCCAATTTTTACTCCAGATGGTAAGAAAATTTTGTTTTTTTCTCGAAGTCCGGAAGGATTAGCATCGCATTTTATTATGAACACAGATGGAAGTAATAGAAAACAACTTACAAACATAGGGGAAAAATTTGTTTCTGATAGAACAATACCTGTTATTAGCGAAAAGCCAATTTGGTCTAAAAATGGCAGATATTTAATTTATGAATCAGATAAAGAAATTTGGATAAATGAATTTGATGATTCGCTGGACAATATAATAAACGCTAAACAAATTGCCTTTGGATTAAATCCGCAATGGTTTATTGATGGAAAAATTATAACTGTAGGTTTAACTAATATCGACAAAGCAAGTGAATCATTGATTAAAATTGATTTAGATGGTAAAATTATTAAATAATTATGAAGCGAAACCATTTTTTAAAAATCAAACAAACCTATTTGTTGTTGCTAATAATTATAATTGGTTCTTTGGGATTTTATTTTTATTCTAAAGAAGCATTTGCAGCTGATCCTAAATTTAGAAGACCTTTAGGTGTTATATTAAGTCCTGTTTTTAGTTATTATTATGATAATGACGCAAGTTCTAATATTAAAAATTATTATTGCGGTGTAGATAAAGTTTATAACAGACATGCAGGAACTGATTTTAGAGCTACAGTTGGTACTTCAATTTATGCTGGAGCAAACGGCGGTTTATATTATCGTTATGATAATTGTAATACTTACGGTTATATAGGTTCACAATGTGGTCAAGGCTATGGAAATCATGTTCGCATTGATCATGAAGACAATATGACCGATGGCATTGGTTGGGTTACAATATACGCGCATATGCAAAAAGGCACAGCTGGATGGTATCAATCTTTATTATGCGGAACATATATTGGAAAAACTGGATCATCGGGAAATTCAAGCGGTCCACATTTTCATTTTGAAGTGAAAAAATACAGTTATCCAAACAATGATCCATTTTTTGGCAATTGTAGTAAATCTAAAGGTTTTTGGGTTAATCAAAATAATGGAATTCCTACAACCCAATGTCAATAAAAATTACAGCACATTACAATAAACGCGTTGCTAAATAAATAATTAATATTGACTAAATATAATTTTATTGATTTTTTCTGTTAAATTAAATTATTTTAACTTAAAGTATGCGTAAAATGGATTTAAAAAATGTAATTTGGAAAGAAGGAAAATATTATGTTTCCCAGTGTCTTAATATAGACATATCTAGTTTTGGAAAAACCAAACAAGAAGCTTTGGATAATTTACTAAACTTTGGCAAAAATTATTAAATTGGCTTATTTTAGCTAAAAAAAATATTTAATTACTATAATTACTTTTGCTAATCTTAGCCATTTTATTTTAGTGTTCAGGAAATTTGCCAAAGTTTAGTAATTTAGATGAAGCATTAAAATTATATTTTGAAGACATTAAAATTTCGAAAATACTAAAAGTAGAAAAACCAGAATTAGTAAAATTGTCTTTCAATTATGTCTAAGTTTTATTCTTCAAGGCAGATTATTCAAGTTTTACAAAAAAGAGGTTTTTTATATATTTCTCAAAAAAGTAGCCATGTTAAGTTTCAAAAAATTAGCAATTTAACTTTAACCGTTATTGTTCCGGCAAATAAAAAAGAAATTCCATTTGGAACTTTTAAATCTATTTTGCGTCAAAGCAGATTAACAGAAAATGATTTTAAAATTTGACTTTTCAAAATAAATGATTATAATAATATTTAATTATATCAGAAAATGTGTTTTATTAATGTTTAAAAATTGTCTCCCTTCGGGAGATCCCTGCCTGCCGAAGGCATGGTGCCGTAGGCAGAAAAATTTAAACAGATAAAATTTACTACAAAACATAAATTTATTATTGGCATTGTTTTGGTATTCAGTTTTTTAATTATCAATATAAGCAATTTAATTGCTTTTGAAGATAAAGCTCCTGCAGGAACTGTGTACGGAATAGATAATAAAACAAAAGTGCCATTAGCGCCAGGCATCCCATTTTATATAGACAGTCCAGAAGAACTTCAGAAATGGTCTAAGAATAACCTTCCTATCCCAAAGGGTATCGTTTCTCTATATGTCCCTATTTTTAGCCAAAACAACTTTACGTGGAAGAATAATAAAATGAAAACCTGTAATTTAACCATTGGTGGATATGGTTGTGCCTTAACTTCAAGCGCAATGGTATTTAAATATTATGGAGCAACAAAACAGAATCCAGGACAACTGAATATGTGTTTAGACAAAAATGCTTGCCCATTATATTGGAGTATTGCTGCTAATTCTTGTAGTGAAAAAAAGGTTACTTATGTAGGCGCTTGGACTTTTTCTTATAAAAAACTTTATGACATGCTTTCTATAAGTCGACCACCAATTATAAAAATAATTAAAAGTAATAACAGTCATTTTGTAGTAATAATATCAGGAAGTGGCAATCAACCAAAAGATTATTGGATTAATGATCCTTGGGATGGAAAAAGTAAGCAATTAAGCGCTTATACTAATAATGGATGGACACCCAATGCTATTTATGAATTTTCCAAACAATAATTTATTATGTTAAAAAAAATTATTCTAATTATTCTTGCAATAATTTTTATTGGATGTGTAATAGTTTTTTTTTGGAAAAAACAAATAATTAATCCTAACCAAGAAATTATCTATTTAAACAAAACTTACAATTATAACTTAAAAATTCCTAAAGAGTGGGCAAATAAATATAAAATCATAGAAAAAGAAAATAAGGTTTCATTTTTTTATAATATTATTCTTCCATCCACCGCTGTTCAAGAAGAAAATTTACTTTTTTCAATAACAGTTTATTCTAAAAATGAATGGGAGAAAATAGAAAAAGAAAATAAGGAAGCAGAAGAAAAAGGACTGACATCGGGTTGTTGTCTAAAAGTATTTGCTAAAAAAAATGAAAAAATATTTGTTTATAATATATCCATTTCTAATCCATACGGATTTTATAATAAAGAAGTTGCAGATAAATTTAATAAAATGACAGGGCAAGTGCAAAAAATTATTACAAGTTTTAGCGTTATTAATCAATGAGTAAAATTTTTCATTTTTAAATAGTCATTGTAATTTAGTTTTATTTATAATTTATATTTCTTGAATGACTGGGTAAAACCACAACCCATTAAATTTAAATGGGAAATTCAAAATCCAAAATTACAAATGACAAAAATGTTACATAAGGAATTTGGGATTTGTTTGCAAAATTTTTTTTGAAAATTTTGCAAGAGTGGGTCGTTCTATAAGGAGAAATAAAAAATGGCAGAAAAATTTAATCGTTCCAAACCGCACATTAATGTTGGAACAATTGGTCATGTAGACCACGGAAAAACAACTTTGACCGCGGCAATTTTGACAGTCTTAACCGCAAAAGGATTTAACGCGACAAAAAAATCCGTTGATCAAATTGACAACGCGCCGGAAGAAAGAGAAAGAGGAATTACTATTGCCACAACTCATGTGGAATATGAAAGCGAAAAAAGACATTACGCTCTCGTTGTTTGTCGTGTGCATGCTGATTATGATAAAAACATGATTACGGGAGCCGCTCAAATGGACGGAGCTATTTTGGTTGTTTCAGCCGCTGATGGAGTAATGCCTCAAACAAGAGAGCATATTTTATTAGCTCGTCAAGTAGGAGTGCCATACATTGTGGTATTTTTAAATAAAGTGGACCAAGTGGAAGATAAAGAATTAATTGATTTAGTTGAAGAAGAAATAAGGGATTTGTTAAAAAAATATGATTTTCCAGGAGATGAAATTTTAATAATTAAAGGATCTGCTTTAAAAGCCCTTGAAAATCCAACAAATGAAGAAATGTCTAAACCAATTATGGATTTAATGAAAGCTTTGGATGAATATATTCCTGAACCAGTAAGAGATGTTGACAAACCATTTTTAATGCCAATTGAAGATATTTTTTCAATTGAAGGAAGAGGAACCGTTGTTACCGGCAGAATTGAAAGAGGCATGGTTAAACTTAATGAAGAAATAGAAATTGTCGGAATTAAACCAACTCAAAAAACTATTGTTACAGGCATAGAAATGTTTAATAAATCTTTAGATGAAGGACGAGCCGGAGATAATGCCGGAGTTCTTCTTCGAGGAACCAAAAAGGATGATGTTGAAAGAGGGCAAGTTTTAGCCAAACCAGGAACCATTACTCCGCACACGGAATTTGAAGCAAATATTTATATTTTAACAAAAGAAGAAGGTGGACGACATACTTCATTTGCCAAAGGATATAAACCGCAATTTTATATTAGAACTACCGATGTAACCGGGGAAATTGAATTAGCCGAAGGTAGAGAAATGGTTATGCCTGGCGATACTGTTGATTTGAAAATTAAATTAATTGTTCCAATCGCTTTAGAAGAAAAACAAAAATTTGCCATAAGAGAAGGCGGACGCACAGTCGGCGCCGGAGTTGTAACCAAGATAATAAAATAGTTTGTTAAGTAATAATAAACATAATTACAATAGAATAGCTATAATGAAATAGTAATTAACTAAACTTTGGCAAAATTTATTCAGCCCATGCTGTCATTTCGACTGAAGCGAGCCCCTCAACTTCGCTCGGGATGACACGCGCTGTCATTTCGACCGAAGCGCAGCGAAGTGGAGAAATCCCTTTAATTCTATAATT
>CAYHOD010000045.1:0-6369 GCA_964358215.1 uncultured Gammaproteobacteria bacterium
CATACTGTCATTTCGACCGAAGCGCAGCGAAGTGGAGAAATCCCTTTATTTTAAAGTTTTGTTTAAAATATAGTTTAAGGGATCCCTCGACTCACTCGCTACGCTCGTTCGCTCGGGATGACACAGTTAATTTTATAATTGTCTCGGCTTCGCTCGGGATGACATAATTGCATTGAATTTTTTAGCAGAATAATTTATACTAAAAAAAGAAACTTTGCCAAAATTTAATTAAATCTTAAATTTCCTACAAGCTGCAAGCTAATTTTTTTATGTCTATTTTTGATTACACCATTAAAGATAGCGAAGATATTATAAAAGAATTTGATTCTGATTTAATAAACGGTCTTGATGAAAAAGAAGCGCAAAACAGACTGGCAAAATATGGAAAAAATATTTTAAAATCCAAAGAAATTAAGTGGCGGGATATTTTATTTCGTCAATTTACATCAGCTTTTGTCTATTTATTATTTGCGGCCGGAATAATTACTTTTGTTTTAGGCGAATACATTGATTCATCAATGATTCTGCTCTTTATATTAATTAATTCTAGTCTTGGTTTTTTTCAAGAATATCATTCAGAAAAAACAATGCGCTTATTAAAAAAATACATTGTTTCGTATGTCAAAGTAATTCGCAATGGAAAAATAAAAATAATTTCTTCTGAATGTTTAACAATAGGCGACATAATTATTTTAGAAACCGGCGATAAAATTCCAGCTGATGTTCGTTTTATTGAAAATAATAATTTATTAGTTAATGAAACAGAACTTACCGGCGAATCAATGCCAATTTATAAAAGAACAGAAAAATTAACGCAAAAAGTTTCTACTTATTATGAAGCTCAGAATATTGGTTTTTCAGGCACTTCAATTATTAAAGGAAAAGCCAAAGCATTAGTAATAGCCGTTGGTAAAAATACTGTTTTTAATTCCATTGCAAAGTTAACAAATGAAACCAGACGAGTAAGTAATTTTGAAAAAAATATTTCTCATTTTGCCAGTTTAATTTTAAAATTTGTCAGCATAACTTTAATAATTATTTTTTTAGGAAATCTTTTAATCAAACAGGGTGATTTGGATCTGATAGAAATGTTAATTTTTTGTATTGCGCTAACAGTTGGAATTATTCCGGAAGCATTGCCTTTAGTAACAACATTTTCTCTCTCTCGATCGGCTAAACGTTTAGCGCGCGATAAAGTTGTTGTAAAACGGCTTTCTTCAATAGAAGATTTGGGAGGAATTGAAATTTTATGTTCAGACAAAACAGGAACTTTGACTGAAAATAAATTAACAGTGGCTGAAATTTATTCATCACATTTACAAGAAACTTTGTTGTGCGCTAATTTAGCCGCCGCATTTGAACAAGAAAAAAAAATAGAGCCCTTTGATATTGCTCTTTGGGAAAAAATTAACAAAGAACAAATTAAAATTTCAAACGATTATCAGAAAATATTAGAAATTCCTTTTGATCCAGAAAAAAGAAGAAATATTGTTTTGTTAAAAAATAAAAATGAACAAATTTTAATAACTCGCGGAGCTCCCGAAGAAATAATTCAATTGTGTTCAAATGTTGATGATGAAAAAAATAATGAAATAAAAAAATGGATTGCTCAACAAGGACAACAAGGCCATCGCGTTTTGGCAATTGCTAAAAAAATCAATCCGGCATATTTCAACGAGATATTAAACTCTGCTGAAAAATTTTCTTCAACTACTCATTCTAACAACAATTTAGATTTAGATTTAGAAAAAGAAAATAATTTTGAATTTTTAGGAATAATTTCTTTTAAAGACATTATTAAAAAAAGCACATATGCTGTTGTTAAAAAAGCTGATAAATTAGGCGTAAAAATAAAAATAATTACCGGCGATAACGCGGAAGTGGCTGGCGCGGTAGCTTTTGAAATTGGATTAATTAAAACGCCTGACGATGTAATAACCAGTAAAGAGTGGGATCGATTAAATGAAAAACAAAAAATAAATGCCGCGATTGAACACAGTGTTTTTAGTCGTTTTTCTCCGGAACAAAAATATAATTTAATTGAAATACTTCAATTAACTCGCGAGGTTGGATTTTTAGGAGAAGGAATTAATGACGCGCCGGTATTAAAAATTGCAGGAATTTCATTGGTTGTAGAAAGTGGATCTGATATTTCCAAAGAATCCGCGAATTTTATTCTTTTAACAAAAGATTTAAAAGTTATTCTTGACGGTATTGAAGAAGGTCGCCGGGTGTTTACTAACACAATTAAATATTTAAAAGTTACTATGAGTTCAAATATGGGCAATTTTTTTGCGGTTGCCGTCGCTTCTTTTTTAATTCCGTTTTTGCCAATGCTGCCTCTGCAAATTTTACTGCTTAATTTATTATCAGATTTTCCAATGATTGCCATTTCAACCGATTCAGTGGAACAATCCGAGCTTCAATCGCCTAAAAAATATAATGTTAAAGATATAATGATTTTTTCAATAATTCTGGGAAGTTTAAGCGCGATTTTTGATTTTATATTTTTTGGACTTTTTTATAAAATATCTCCGGAAGTTTTACAAACAAATTGGTTTATTGCCAGCGCTTTAACTGAATTGGCTTTAATTTTTTCTGTGCGCACAAAATTAATTTTTATCAAAGGCAAACGACCATCAAATACACTTTTGTGGCTTTCATTAATAGCCGCTTTAATTACCGTTGCTTTGCCATTTACTTCTTTTGGCGCAAATGTATTTAGTTTCACCAGGCCTTCAATCGCGCATTTAACACTGATTATTTTTTTAGTAATAATTTATTTTATCTCATCAGAAATATTAAAATTATTTTATTATAAAAATAAGAATCATGAATTAAGAATTCCATCCTCCGTAGCAGGACTACTGCGAAGGACGGACAAAAATTAAAACCACAGATTAAAAACATTTAAACAATAAACATAATTTTAAAGGCTAAATTTTTAATTTTAAATGAATTTTAATTTACTAAATTTTAAATTGATTTAATTTTTTTTCTTTCTATAGCTATTCTTTCTTTTAAGATTATATTTTTCTTGTTTTAATCATTTAAAATTTTTTAATTGATTTAAAATTTAAAATTTAAAATTTTTTCTTTGATATTTGGTTTTTGCTCTTTGGTTTTATTAATTGATTCAAAACTTATTTTATGCGATTAAAAACTCGTTATATAATTCTTTTTATTTTTTGCGCAATCTTTCTTATTAGCGCGACAATTCTTTTAAAATACGCGGCTGGATATCAATATAATTTTAAAAAAAATATTTGGCAAAAAACAGGAATTTTAGTTTTAGAATCAATTCCTAAAAATGCTGATATTTTTTTAAATGGAAAATTGCAAAAACAAAAAACTCCGACAAAAATAATGAATCTTTTTCCGGGAGATTATTTGGTTAAATTACAAAAACTCAATTCTTTTGAATGGCAAAAAAATTTAATTATCAGTCCAAATTTAACTACGTTTGCTCAAAACATTATTCTCTTTAAGAAAAACCAGTCCCCTGCTTTGTTATTAAATAAGAACATTGGATATTTTAAATTATTTTCAGATAATAAAAGAATGCTTTATTTAACTTTAAATAAAGCATTCTTTGAATTTTGGATTTTTGATTTTGAAACTAAAAAAGAAAAATTTTTAAATTCTATTCCTTTAACGCAATTGACTAAAATTAATAATTTTTCTTTTGACGCCACTGAAAAAAAATTTTTAATTGAAGGAAATAATAATTTGAGGGAAATAAATTATTTAATTTTAAATGTAGAAAAACCAAAAGAAATTATTTTTTTAAACGAGTTTGCTTTGGGTTTTCAAAATATTAAATGGCATCAAAAAAATGACAAAATTCTTTACGGGATTACTAAAATAAAAAATCAATCTATTCTGGCCCAAATTAATTTAAAAGATAAAAAAATAATTTCAATAATTTCAGAAACAACCGATATTTTAGACTATTATTTTGACAAAGAATTTATTTATTATTTAACTTTAACTTTAAATTTAGAAAATAAAAATGTTTTCTTAAAAAGAATGAATAAAAATAATTCAAACGCTTCTGTTAAAATTGGTCAGGAAATCGCGCGATTGCCTTTTGCTTTTTATTCATTTAAATTTTCTCCAGTCAATACGCTCACAATTTTAGACGAAAAAAATCAATTGCTTTATTTAATTTCTATCCAACCTGAAATACAAAAAATAATTTTGGAAGCCAAAGACGCTTTATGGTCAAAAGATCAAAAAAAATTACTTTATTATAATGATCTTGAATTATGGATTTGTTATTTAAATCAAGAAAAATTAAAAGAAAGTTATCATGAATTATTGGGTCGTTGGAGTCAAAAAATTTCAAAAGCCATTTGGCATTCACAAGAAAATTATTCTATATTTGCTTCGCTTGATTCAATTAAAGCTATTGAAATAGATAATCGCAATCAAAAAAACATTACTCAACTTTTAAAATCTGAAAAAATTGAAGATATATTTTTCTCTTCTAAAAATAAAATTCTCTATTTCATAAAAGAAAAAAAATTATATGAAATGGAAATTTATTAATTGTACGGAAAGTGTATTATTGATAAGAGCAAAAACTAAATACCAAAGAAAAAATTTTAAATTTTAAATTTTAAATTTTAAATCAATTAAAAAATTTTAAATGATTAAAACAAGAAAAATATAATCTTAAAAGAAAGAATAGCTATAGAAAGAAAAAAAATTAAATCAATTTAAAATTTAGTAAATTAAAATTCATTTAAAATTAAAAATTTAGCCTTTAAAATTAAATTTGTTGTTTAAATGTTTTTAATCTGTGGTTTTGGTTTTTGATATTTGATTTTTGGTTTATAATTTTTATTTTATTCCAAATTCTTCTAATTTTTCTTCAAAATCTTTTTTATTAATTTTATTTTTTTCAAGAATTTTAATATAATTTTCTGTTTTTGGATTTTCTAAAAAACCGCGGCAGCCATTGCATGGAAAATTAGATTTTAAACAAATGGCTTCGCACCCGCCTAAAATTAGTGGGCCAAGACAAATCATTTTTTTTTGTAATAGGCATTCATTCTCTTTTAATTGGCATTCGTAACAAACCGGTTTTTGAGAAATTTTTGGAATTTTTCCATTTACAAGCTGACAAACAGCCCAATAAAATTCATTTTTATCAATTGGACAACCCGGCAATTCAAAATCTATTTTAACACAATCTTTTAAGGGTTTAATTTCAAAATTATCAATTTTTTTTATAAATTGATAGACATTTTTTATTATTTCATCTTTATCTTTATAATTTTTTATTTTTGGAACGCAGCCTAGACAAGCGCATGTTCCCAAGGCAATTAAAAATTTTGTTTTTTTTCTGATGCTTTTTAATTCTTTTATATTTTCTTTTGTCATTGGACTGCCTTCAATAAAAACAATGTCGTATTTTTTAATATTTTTTTTCTCTTTAACTAAAGGAAAATTTTCAATTTTTATATATTTTAAAATATCTAAAAATTTTTTTCCTAAATTCACGACTTCGATTTGACATCCAGAACAAGAGGTTAAAGAAAAAATAGCGATTTTTGGTTTTAATTTCATAATGAAAATATTTTATACTATATTTTCAATTAATGCAAAATAAGAATTAAGAATTAAGAATTAAGAAAAATCAAGAATTATGGAAAAATCAAAATTGTGGAAAAATCAAAATTGTGGAAAAATAAATTTGACAAGATTAAAAAAATAAATATACTTTGAATCATATTTGGATTTTTTTATGTGTGGGTCTCAAAGCTTTAAATTTTAGAGTTGTTGATTGCATATTTTGTACTTCAATTCAACAAAAAAATAAAAAAGCTTTACATAAAAAACCAAATACTATTCCTATATATTGTAGAGATTTCTTTTCTTTAAAAGAGTGGTGATTATGTGCTACATAATCACACAAATCTTTTTCCGACCATAGATTTTATGGTGGGATATAAGAAATCTCAAAAAATTTTCTGTTCTTTTTTTGAGGGTATGATCATTTTTTTTTGGCCAAAACCCTCAAAAAAATATCTCTCGTCCCGGCTTCACCATTTGGTGGCCGGGAAAAAAGGAGAAAAAAAATGAGAAAAACTATTTTAGTAATGGCCAAGTGGCGAGACCACTTGGCCACTGGGACTGGTGGGATTGCGGTATTGACTGATTGTGGGAGAATGACGGGCTAACTTAATATGAAGCTTTTTAGCTTTTTAGCTTGTAGGAAATGCAAAATAAGAATTTAAAACTTAAAACAAATTTAAGTTTATTCATCAACTAAAAGATTTCTTATGACTTTAGGACTTTTCCCAGGGATATATAGCTACCGCAAAACAAATTCGGGGATTTTGTAGTCAAATAATCTGTCTT
>CAYHOD010000046.1:0-6336 GCA_964358215.1 uncultured Gammaproteobacteria bacterium
TAGTTACTAGTTACGGATTACAGATTACTCTTAGTTAATTGTCATTTTCCATTTTTCACTTTACATTTTACACTTTTTTTATGAAAAAACAATTTATAAAATTTATTGCGGTCGGAATAAGCAACACAGTATTAGATTTTATTTTTTTTAATTTTTTAATTTGGCTAACCGGAATTTATAAAGGAGGTTGGCTTGGATTATTAAATTTTATTTCATTTTCTTTAGCAACTGTTAATAGTTATTTTTTAAATAAATTTTGGACATTTAAAAAAAAGGATTCGAGTTCCTTTTTAATTTTTTTTATAATTAGTTTAGTCGGATGCGTTATAAATACAACCATTGTTTATTTTATTGCCACTTTTGTTTCGCCATTTTGTGACATTTCTCAATTATTTTGGGTAAACATAGCTAAACTCTTAGCAATCAGTGTTTCTCTTTTTTGGAATTTTATTGGCTATAAATTTTGGGTTTTTTATAAATAAATAATTTTTGCCAAAGTTTAGTTATTGATTTAATCGTTCATAAACTTTTGCAACTAAATCTTCAATTTTCAATTAGATTTTACTAAATATTTAAACACTCTTTCTTGCATAGATTGCGCTATTTTTTCAGTGTCGCTCAAATTTGTAAGCATAATAACTTTTACATTTTTACCAAGAATCCTCGCGAAGTTTTTTAAGCATTGTTATACCATCCATTACAGGCATATTTGTTGACTAACGCTACGTTCTATGATATTTTTATGTTAATAATAATTATAAACGTACGCGGATAAAATTACATAAAAATGCAAAAAACAACATTAGCTTTAAGAAAGATAATCAAATTTTCAGATTATTTTAATTAATTTGTTAAATGTTGAAAAACAAATAAAAATCTATAAACCAATAATTATGACTGATGAATTAATAGAAATTTATAATGAAAATAACGCGCCTCTTGGCATTAAAAAAATGAAAAGCGAGGCGCATAAAAATGGATTGTGGCACAGATCTTCGCATGTCTGGATTTATAATTCTGTTGGAGAAATTCTTCTTCAATTAAGAACTGAAAATAAAGAATTTTATCCAAATATGTGGGACATTTCAGCGGCAGGTCATATTAGCGCTGGCGAAAATCCAATAATCGCAGCTCTTAGAGAAATAAAAGAAGAGATTGGATTATTTGTAAAACCAGAGGATTTAGAGTTTTTTAAAATTAAAAAAAATAAAGTTGTTTGCAAAAATAAAAAAAATAATGAATTTGATTATATTTATTTTCTTAGGTTTGATGGCGATATTAAAACATTGAGTTTACAAAATGAAGAAGTGGCAAAAATTCAATTTTTTTCTGTTGATAAAATTAAAGAAGAATTAAAAACACACTCGGATAAATATGTGCCTCACGGGGATTATTGGTTTGAAATAATTGAGAAAATTAAACACAGGACAATATTTTAATGGCGGACTCGACCGGATTCGAACCGGCGATCTTCTCCGTGACAGGGAGACATGTTAACCGCTACACTACGAGTCCTAAATAAATTGCAAATTTCAGATTAAAATTGAATCATTAAAAATTATTTAAAAATTACAATTTGCGTTTTTATCATTCTTTATTTTTATAATAAATTCTATTGCCAAATCTTAAATCAATATATTCTAAAGAAGATATTTTGTCTTTTATTTCTTGATTCAAAACTTTGCTTAAATTGTTTATTTGTTGATTTAAATCAGAAGAAAAAACATCAAAATAAATTTCAAAACCACTTTGAGTCACTACTCTTATTTCAATTTTTTCTAATTTTTGATCTTCTTTTGTAGTTTGTTGATTATTTGCAGCTTTTTTATTTTCTATAGTTTTAGCAGGAGAGACAATAGAATTGTCAGCTGTAATTTCTTGTTTAGGTAAATCTAATTTTTTTAAAACAGGAATTTTAAAATAACTTGTTTCTATCTTGGTTTTTATTGGTAATTCTTTATAGAGAAATAAAATGGCTTTAACTAATTTTTCAGAAACCGCTATTTTTTTAATTTCTATTTTTTCTTCCGCTTCATTGTAAATTATAGGAAATTTTTTAAATTTTTCAATTAAATTTTTAGGCGAACAATAAATAAAATTTTCTAGATTATTCGCATTTTTATTTTGGTTATCAATTGTTTTTGTAATTTCTTCAAGAACAATGCCCTTTTCATCAAGAAAATAACATTGATCATTTTTCGTTATCCAAATTAAAGTGGAAATTTTTTCATCCAAATCAATTTTAATTGCCGGAATCCATAAAGGTTTTTTAAATTCTTTATGGATTTTTAATTTATTTAAATTATATTTTTGATTTAAATTATTTTGAAGCGTTTTTTTGTTAAAAATAAAAATATTTTTTTGATTAAAAATAAGAAATCTTTTTTGTTTAAATTGATCCAAGGCTATTTCTTTAATTTTTTCTTGAGAAATATTTTTAGTTTTAGAAATTTCAAAATTTTGAATATCAAAATAAGAAGAAAAAAATAAAAAATAAAAACCAACAATTAGACACAAAAAAAGAAAGATTAAAAAAAATATCCTTCTTCTTTTTTTAATAACATTATTCAAATATTGTCGAGAATTTTTATTTTGCAAAAAAGACGTATTTTTATAATTTGAACGGTGGTAATCTAATTTAATTTTAGATTGTTTTTTCATAACATCTCTGACGTTTTTGCTCAAATTAATTTAATTACCATTTTTTAATTTTCTAATTCTTTCCCAGATAACCAATAATGGACAAGCGACAAAAATAGAAGAATAGGTGCCGGCAATAATTCCGATAATTAAAGCCAAAATAAAATCTCTGACTGAAGCGCCGCCAAAAAAGAAAACAGCGAATAAAGACAACAAAACAGTTAAAGAAGTATTTATGGAGCGAGCAATAGTTTCATTTATGCTTATATTTACTGTATCTTCAAAATCCTTGCCTTTTAATTTTAAAAGATTTTCTCTTAAACGATCAAAAATAATAATAGTGTCATGATTTGAATATCCTAAAATAGTTAAAAGAGCGATAATAAAAGTAGCCCCTATTTCAACATTTAAAAAATGTCCAAGTATAGAAAAAGCGCCTAATGTAATAACAATGTCATGAATTAAAACGATAATTGCGATTAAGCCATATTTCCACGAACTAATTGGTTTAGAAATTTTTCTAAACGCCCAAGCAATATAAATAATTATAATTATAATCGCTATTATAGTCGCGTTTATCGCTTTTTCTTTTGTTTCTTTTCCAATTGTCGGTCCGATTGATACAAACTTTTTTTCTTCAATTTTATTTTCTTTAACTTCAGTTTTTTCAACAGAATCATTGACAGTTGTAAGTTCTTGTAATTTTGTAATTATATTTTGATGCATTTCTTCATCAATATTTTTCATTTTAATAATCACTCCTGTCGCTCCTGTAAACTGAACGCTCGTTTCTCCTAAATTTAAAACATTAATTTTCTCTTTTATCTGCTCTACGGTTGGTCTTGTATTTTTAAATTCTATTTCCATTAAGGTTCCACCAGTAAAATCAATATTCAACTTAAATTGCCACAATGCCAAACTAATTACACTAACAATAATTAAAGCGCTTGAAATAACAAAATAAATTTTACGATGTTGAATGATGTTCATAAAAATAACTTTTTAGTTTAATATAAATTGATTACGGCCAGAGTTTGCCATCAACATAAATTTGTTTGAGAACCGCATTGCCATTTTCATCTATAGAAACTTTTGCAGCAGCTTCTTTATTTAAAAAACTAAATCCCCGACCCATACCTTCTGGAATAAAATATTCTTCAATTCCATAAATTATATGAATACGAAATGTATTAAAATGTTGTTTTGGAAAGAATTCTGTTTGACTTTCTAAACCACCACTTATTACTTTTCCTTTAATAAATATTTGATTTTCAGTAGTTGGTTTAATTTCTTGAATTTTTTGTACTGTCCAATATTCTTTGTTCTGACGAAGAATTACATATATATCATCACCATTTTTGATTTGCTTATTACTAAATAAATGAGAATCAAGATTAGAAATATTGTATTGAAATGTAACATAATCGCCACGAAAAGGATCTGTTGGATCAACTGGCTCTATTTTTAATAATACCTCGGTTCCATCAACAAGTATTGCCATTTTAAAAACAATAATGCTAAAGATAATCAATATCTGCAATGCTATGGCTAAAATAAATTTTGTTTGTTTTGTCATTTTCATAATTATTGTGAAATTTGTTCTGATTTAGATTTAATTTCTATAAGCATATAACGTCTTCCTTTTTCCATAAACCAACCCACAACAAAAAGCAGAATCCCTGCTCCAATAAAGAAAATACTTTTATCAAGAAAAGTAAAAAACCAGTCAGAGTATTTAACGATTATTAATAAAAATAAGAAAAAAGCGCTTAGATTGATAAGCCATTCTTCTTTTCTTAAATATCCAGAGAAGATGAGACCCAGTAATTCAAGAAAAATTGTGAGATTAAAAATGATGGCCCATAATATTCCATTGCCAGAAAGTTTATTTGTTTGAATGAACATATTTTGTTCAGGAAGCAAGGCGATAATACTAAATAATGTCGTAAAAGTAAAAACAGCAATAAGTTCAAAGAATGAAATCAATTTTTTGCCGGTAGAATAAAGTGTAACACTAATAATTGAAACAATAAGAATAAATAATGACAAAGTAATTTGCCAGGAACCAAAAATTGACTCTCCTTTGGTCATACCGCCTAAAATTCCGAGACCTAATTTTGTAGAAAAGAAAAATAACGCGCCAGTAATTGCAATAATCCCGAATACTAGAAAAACAAGGGCAAATCTTTTAAATTTAATTTCTTTTTCATGCAAACGACCAAGCGCGTAAAATAATAATGCAATAAAGGCTAAACCAACACATATCGCTGAAGTCTTTATATCTTTATTTTGTAGCCATTCAGAGGCTTGCGCGCCCCACCAATTAGTAATGCCGATTAAACTAAATGCAAGCACGTATACTGTTTTAAAATAATACGCGCCAATTAGACCAACAACAGAAGTGATAAATAAAACAGTACACCACGAAAGAGGATCTCCTAAATCTTTATTAAAAGCCAAAAGTGTAACGCCAAGAAAGAAAAAAGACAATAATAAAAATAACTGACTAACCGCGTCTTCTTTTGAAAGCGCAAAACTAAGATACCATTCTTTGTCTTGTGATGGATGTTTCTTTTTTCCACGTCTGGCAATAAAAAATATAATCAAACCAATTATAATTATTGGCCAGATAAGAAATCTTAAAAAATAAAATAAATATTCCATAATAATTTAGTAAAATTTTTTTAGTTCAGGCGGTATTTTTTTATGTATTAACCAACCCGTGATAAATGTGATTATAGTGGCGATAAATAGCAAAAAAGAAGATGTTAAAATAAAAGAATTAAATTCTAAGCTAGTAAAAATACCGAAAGGATGTCCAATAATAGCGACAATACCTAGCGGTATAGATAAATAAAATAGTGGGTAAGATTCCATAGCTAAAGCTATAATAATAACGCCAATCATCCATAAAATGAAACCATCTGGCCAGTTAGCGCGAATATGAAACATTTGAGCTATTAAAAAAATTCCAGCGCCATAAATTATTGCTCCAAGTAAAATTAAAGCCTCGCCAATTTTTGATAAATTCATTTTTTCTTTTAAATACCAACCAACAATATAAGAAATTAACATAGCAATAATAATAATAAAAATTTTAATCGAGCTTGTCATTTCTTGCCAATTAGCGGCAATAAAAGAAAAAATTCCAGCGCCAATTAAAATAGCGCCAATCAATACAATAATTTGAATTGTTTTTTTTGAAACATCCTCTTTTACTTCTTCGCTGACTATCACATTAAAATTTTCCTGAATAGCATCAATGCCATATCCCTGATTAAGTAATTCTTTATAGATCTCTTCTTTTGATTTTTTTTGAGTCAGCGAATTTTTTATGCAATTTGCAAGTTTTTGATCAGACATAGTTTTTAATTGATTTAAAATTTAAAATTCTTTCATAATATTTTAATATTTATTGGATATTTTTTAGATTTATCTGGTATCGTCACTGTCGGAGGTTCGACCTCCGCACATGCATTTTTCATAAATTTCACTGTCGGAGGTTCGACCTCCGCACATGCATTTTTCATAAATTTCACTGTCGGAGGTTCGACCTCCGCACATGCATTTGCGATGCCATAGCTTCAAAGGATTTCTTTGTTTGATTCTTTCATGGTGCTTGCAATTAGGGCATAATCTTAGCAAAGGCAAATTCATTTTACGATAAAATTCTAATTCTGATTCAATGATTTTAAA
>CAYHOD010000047.1:0-6174 GCA_964358215.1 uncultured Gammaproteobacteria bacterium
AAGAGATGTTTATGATATTCATTATTTTTTTATGCAAGGATATGACTATGATAAAAAAATAATTCAAGAAAGAAGAAAAACCTCGCTTAAAATTTTTTTTAAAGAAATTATAGAATTTATTGAAAAAAACATTAGTGAAACTATTATTAATCAAGATATAAATATGCTTATTCCTTATGATAAATTTAACAAAATTAGAAAAGTTTTAAAACGTGAAACTTTAATGTTTTTAAAAGATGAGGAAAGAAGGTTAAATAAATGTTCCAAATAAATCACAAATAACAAATTTTCAAAATCCAAAACGTTTTAAATTTATAATTTTGGTCATTAGAATTTATTTGTAATTTTGGATTTTGAATTTTACGCTGTTATTTTTCGTTTTGCATTTTGCATCTTGAATTTTTATTACTGATTACGAGTTACGAGTTACCCATTTTACTTTTTACATTTTGATTTTTTTATGACACTCTCTACGCCAATTGCCCAACTTACTAAAATTGGCAAAGTAACGGCTAATAAATTTAAAAAACTCAATTTAGAAAAAGCGGAAGATCTGCTTTTTTATTTTCCTTTTCGATATGACGATTTAAGTCAAATTGCCACTATTAATAATCTTCAAAAAGATTCAGTAAGCACTATTAAAGCGTCTATTGAATTGATTTCGAATAAACGTTCTCTTATAAAAAAAATAATTATTACTGAAGCGCTGGTTTCTGATCAAACCGGGAGCATTAAAATTGTTTGGTTCAACCAGCCATTTTTAACAAGAGTTTTAAAAGTTGGTGATGAAGTCTACTTTTCTGGAAAAGTTGATTGTGATTTTTATGGATTGCAAATGACAAATCCGTCATATGAAAAATTTTCTTCATGGAAAAAAGAAACAATTCACACCGGCCGTTTAATTCCAATTTATTTTTTAACAAAAAATTTAACCCAAAAACAAATTAGATTTTTAATCAAATTCATTTTACCGCTGACAAAAGAAATTAAAGATTGGCTGCCAGAACAAATTAAAAAAATTTTTGATTTTCCTGATTTAGTAGATGCCTTGCAACAAATTCATTTTCCAGACAATAAAGAAAAATTACAAAAAGCCATAGAGCGTTTAAAGTTTGATGAATTATTTTTAATTCAAATTCAAATTCAGCAATCAAAAAAAAATTTAGAAAAAAATAAAGCGCCAAAAATTGATTTTAAAGAAGAAATTAAAAATTTTGTTCTTTCTTTACCTTTTAAATTAACTGACTCTCAAAAAAAATCGGCATGGCAAATTTTAAAAGATTTACAGCAAAATAAGCCAATGAATAGACTTTTAGAAGGAGAGGTTGGTTCTGGAAAAACAATTGTGGCAACAATGGTAATGTTAAATACATTTTTAAATCATTATCAATCTCTTATAATGGTGCCAACAGAAATTTTGGCTCAACAACATTTTGAAACAATCTCTAAATTATTAACAAACTTTAATGTAAAAATAGGATTACTAACAAGAAGTCAGAAAAGAGTGAATTATGAATCAGAAAGTATAAATAATAAAAATACAAAATCTAAAAAACATAATTCATTATTTATAATTAATAATTCCGATATTGTTATTGGCACGCACGCTTTGATTCAGGAAAATATTAAATTTAACAATTTAGGATTAATTATTGTTGATGAACAGCATCGTTTTGGCGTTGAACAAAGAACAAAATTATTAACACAAAATACTAAAAATAAAAAACAAAATTATATTCCTCATTTTCTTTCAATGACAGCGACTCCTATCCCGCGTTCTTTGGCTTTGGCTTTTTATGGAGATTTGGACTTATCAATTATCAACGAACTGCCTGAGCAAAGAAAAAAAATTATTACTAAAATTGTGGATCAACAAAACAGGCAAGCGGCTTATAATTTTATTAAAAATGAAATTAAAAAAGGCAGACAAGCCTTTGTTGTCTGCCCATTAATTAATGAGTCGGATAAATTAGGAGTTAAATCAGTAATTGCTGAATATGAAAAATTAAAAAAAAATATTTTCCCGGATTTTAAAATTGGCTTAATGCATGGTAAATTAAAAGCGGAAGAAAAAGAAAAAATAAGGCAAGATTTTTTAAACAATAAAATTAATATTTTAGTCAGCACTTCCATTATAGAGGTTGGAATTGACGTCCCAAACGCTTCAGTAATGATTATTGAAGGAGCAGAAAGATTTGGCTTGGCTCAACTTTATCAGTTTAGAGGTCGGGTTGGCAGAAGCGAACATCAATCTTATTGTTTTGTTTTTTCAGAAACAAATGGAGAAAAAACAAAAAATAGATTGCAAGTTTTATTGACTGCTAAAAATTCATTTGAATTAGCGGAAAAAGATTTAGAAATCAGAGGACCGGGTGAAATTTATTCATTAATTAATAAATCTGGTTCAACTCAACAATCTGGCTATTTGTCTTTTTTACAAATTGCCCGCTTAACCGATTATTTAATCATTCAAAACGCCAAAGATTGGGCAATAAAAATTATGGATCAAGATCCAGAATTAAACAATTATCCAGAGCTAAAAAATAAAATAAAAAAAATTAAATCCCAATGATAAAAAGTGTAAAACGTAAAGCGAAAAATGCAAAAAAGTAAAATTGTGGTTATTTTTTTACTTTTTACTTTTTCCTTTTAACTTTTTTTCTCCCCAATCTAAGCCAGAAGTTTTTAGATTTTCTTTTGCTTGAATATATTTATAAGCGCTTAGGCCTGCTTTAGCTCCTTCACCAGCAGAAATGATAATTTGTTTATAATGAATATCTGTTGCGTCGCCAGCAGCAAAAATTCCCGGTCGAGAAGTTTCACAATGTTTATTTGTAATAATTTGATTTTTTTCATCTAAATCAACTAAATTTTTAACAAAATTCGCTTTTACTTCAAAGCCAACTTCTATAAAAACTCCGTTTGTTGCAATTTCTTTTTCGCTTTTATTATCTACATTATTAATAATAATCGATTTTACAAATTCATCCCCTTTAATTTCTTTGATTATTGAATTTAAAATAAATTGAACATTTTTTTGTTTTTTAATTTTCTGAATCAATATTTCATCGCCTCTAAATTCATTGCGACGATGAATTAAATAAACTTTTTTGGCAATTTTTGATAAAAGTAAAGTCGCATCTAAAGCGGCATTTCCTCCGCCAATTATTGATACAATTTTATTTTTATAAAATAAAGAATCGCAAGTTGCGCAATAAGAGACGCCTTTGCCTTTAAATTTTTCTTCGCCAAAAACATTAAGATCGCGAGGAGTTAAGCCAAAAGCCAAAATAATTGTTTTGGCTTTATAGGTTTGATTATTGGTTTCAACTTGAAAAATATTATTTTGAGGTTGAATTGTTTTTACTTCGTCAAAAATAAATTCTGCGCCAAATTTTTTTGCTTGCTGATTAAACTTTTGCATTATTTCAAAACCCGAAGTAGTTTCAGTAAATCCCGGATAGTTTTCTACTTCTGTAGCTAAGGACGCTTGCCCACCTAAATCTTTGCTAATAATTAAAGTTTTTAGCATTCGACGACTAGTATAAATAGCCGCTGTCATTCCAGCTGCTCCAGCGCCAATAATAATAACATCGTATGTGTTTTTCATATCTTTTTTTAATTAATTTATCAATTTTAGGTTACAAAATGAAGAAATTTTAATTTACAGCGTGACTGTGAGCGAGAGATAACGAGCGAATTCCGCAGCAAGAAAATTAAAAAATTTCTGAATATTGTTGTATTTTGTAATTCAAAATTTATCAATTATCTTGCAATTTCAATTGTTCCACGTGGAACATTCAAGAATTTTCTTTATCAGCTTATGTCTTAGCCAAAAAATATGGTTTTGAAAATACGGTTAGAAAATGGCATAAAGCGAAAATCTTAAAGCTACAGGAGTTACGCGCTGAAATATAATTTCAAACTAATATTAGCCAAAATGTTAAATTGGGTAAAAAAGCAATTTTGCTTAGTTTAGCCATTTTTTTGACTTTAGCTGTGTAAGTCCTGAGATAAATTATTTCGACCAAATTATCTTAACATAACATTAATTGAAAAACTAAATTTTGGCAAATTTCTTGAGATTTTTTAATTAAAACAAAGTTCTATTGTGCTTGAATCAATTACATAAAAAACTGTTGACTAACGCTACGTTATATGATATGATTATGTCATAATAATCATAAACGTATGCAAATAAAATTACATAAAAACGCAAAAACAACATTAGCCCTAAGAAAGATTATTCAATCTTCTAAGGAAAGTATAAATCATTTAGCAAGAAAATTCAACTTGTCCTGGAATACTGTTGCCAAATGGAAAGATTCTAAAAAGATTGAAGATAAATCATCTCGTCCGCATAAACTCAATATCACTCTTACGCCAGAACAAGAAGATAAGATTTGTTTTGAAAGAAAACAATTTAAAAAATCAATTGATGATATTTTTTGTACTCTTGAAAATGAAATTTCAGACCTCTATCCAATGAAAATATACAGATGTCTCAAAAGACATAGTTTGCATGTTTTACCAAATGAATTTAAAGACACAGAAAGAAAAATAAAGAAATTTAGAAAATATACAATTGGATATATTCACATAGATTTGCTATACGCTCCAAAGATAGATAAACAAAGAGAATATATTTACACAGCGATAGACAGGGTTTCTAAAATTGCCTTTATTATGTTTGGGAAAAGGAAAAATAAAGAAACAGGAGCGATATTTTTAAAAAAGGTTATTCAATTTTATTCTTACAAAATAAATTACATTTTAACGGATAATGGATTTGAATTTAGCTATAAAGCTCTTCCTAAACACAAAAGAACCAAAAAAGTTCATCCATTTGACAAAATATGCCAAGAGAATAAAATAGAACACAGAACGATTAAATTTAAGCATCCCTGGACTAATGGAATGGTTGAAAATTTTAATAAACGAATTAAAAATAATGTTTTTAAAAAATATCTTTTTTCAAGTATTTTCGAAATGAAAGAAAAAACTATTAATTTTGTAAATAAATACACTTTTGAAAAAAGATTAAAATCTTTAAATTACAAAACCCCTGAACAATATTTAAAAGATTTGGAGATAAAATTAATTGAAATTTAAAAATAAATTATCATACAACGTAGCGTTACTGTACAATAAATAACATGAAAACACAACAACCAAAATTTATAGAATTTCAAACAAAAGACGGACTTACTTTACCCGGACTTTTATACGAAACTGGACAAAAAAGAAATGTTGTCATTTATTTACACGGCAATGGGAGTTCGTCAGTTTTTTACGATGAAGTAAAAAATCGTGTGTTTGCAGAAGTTTTAGCGAAAAAAGATATTTCTATTCTTTACTTTAATAACCGAGGCGCGCATATTATCAAAAAATTATATGTGCGGCGCGGGAAAAAAGAAGAACGAAAAAAATTTGGAATGGCGTATGAAAAAATTAAAGACTGTATATTAGATATTGATGGCGCAATTGCTTTTTTAAAAAAACAAGGTTATCGCAAATTCTATCTTGCAGGCGCTTCAACTGGCGCGAATAAAATTTGTGTTTATAATTTCTACAAGCCGAAAAACAATGTTGAAAAATATATTCTTCTCTGCGGCGGCGATGATACTGGCATCTACTATAATATGCTTGAAAAATTAAAGTTTTGGAAATTACTGGGTGAAGCAAAGAAAAAAATTAAAAATAAAAAAGGAGAAGAAATCATAAAAGAGATGTTGCCAGATAATATTTTTTCTTATATCGGATTTTTTGACATCGCAAATCCAGACGGAGATTACAATGTGTTTCCGTTTTATGAAGTTTTGCGCAAAATAAAACTATCAACAAAGCCGTTATTTAGATATTTCAAATCTATACGAAAACCAACATTAGTTGTTTATGGAGATCAAGATGAATACGCTTGGGGCAATGTGTTAAAAATCGTTGAAATATTAAAAAAATATCAGCCGAAATTTACATATCAAATTATCAATGGCGCAGATCATGGATTTAAAAATCATGAAAAAGAATTAGTTAAAATAATGGCTGATTGGTTGTAATTTTATGAATAAAAAGTTCCAAAAAATTCTTACTATTGGTATTGATGAATTTTTATTAGATTCTACATACTGGCAAAAAATTAAAACATTTGCTGAAAAAATAATTAATTTTCCAAAA
>CAYHOD010000048.1:0-6147 GCA_964358215.1 uncultured Gammaproteobacteria bacterium
ACTTCGCTGCGCTTCGGTCGAAATGACAGTATGGAGGGATTTCTCCACTTCGCTCACGTAGCCTACCCCGAGCAAAGTCGAGGGGCTCGCTTCGGTCGAAATGACAGAATGGGACGATTAATTTAATATTTCTTTTAATTTTTTTATTGCCCTATGCAAAGAAACTCTTACATTAATTCGCGATTTGCCAAGCATTATCGCTATTTCTTTAATTGGCAAATCATTTATGAAACGCAAAATGATTATTTCTTTGTCTTCATTGTTTAATTTTTCCAGAGCTTTTTTGATGTTTTTAATTTCTATAGCTAAATCAAGCGTTAAATTTAAATTTTCAACTAAACTTTTTTCATCTATTAATTTGCCTTTTATTTTATCATCAAATAAACTAATCTGTTTTTTTTGACGATAAAAATCTATCACTAAATTTCTGGCTATATTATATAAAAGGGCCTGTAAATTATTTATTTTTTTTTCCTTGGTTAAATATTTAAGGAACTTAATAAAAGTCTGGCTGGTTAAATCTTCCGCGTCTTCCGCAAAAGAAACTTTAAAATAAATAAATTTATAAATTTTAGGAGCGTAATAATCATAAATTTCTTCAAAAGCCTCTATTTTACCCTTTTGAATTCTCCATAAAATAAATTTTTCTCGAACTTTAAACATTGGCTATATAATAAGACGATAAAAAAGAAAAATGGTTACAAAAATAACAAAAGTAATCTGTAATCTGTAATCTGTAATCTGTAATTTTACGAGTTACGAGTTACGAGTTACGAGTTACTTTTGCAATTTATAATTTTGATGTTTTACATTTTACATTTTATTGCTCATTACTGGTTGCTGGTTACTTATTTTAATCTTACCTCTATTTCCATTTCTTTTCCATTTCTAATAATGGTTAATTTAATATTCTGGTTTGGCTGATATTCATTAATTAAACCGGTTAAACTGTCTTTTTCTCCGATTTCTTCGCCTTCCACTTTAATAACAACATCTTCTTCTTTTAATTTATTTAAAGCCGGGCTATTTTTTTTTATGGCTAAAATTTGTTTTTTTAAATCGCTAATAATTAACGCGCCATTTTGATTAAAACCTTTTATTAATACATTATTTAGATTCAAATAATTTATTCCCAAATACGGTCTATTAAGTTGGTTTGTTTGTAAAATTTTATTAATAATATTTTTAAAAAAATTAACGCCTATGGCTGTTTGTAAAATTTTTGCATTTGCGTTAGAATATGGATTTTTGTCATTATTGGAAAAAATCAAAATCCCCACCACCTCTCCTTTTAAATTAAACAAAGGACTTCCGTTATAATTAGAATCTATTTGATCCTGGATTAAAATATAATTATCTATTTGTTCTGAAGAAGAAAGTAATTTTTTAGATTGAACAATATTTTTAAAATTTAAATTGGCTATATTGCTAAGGATAAATTGCTTTTCCAAAAAATCTATTTTATTTAAAATCAAAACTGATTGCCCTATTTTTGTTTCATCCCAATCGGCTAATTTTACAGAAGTCAAATTATTAAAAGTTTTAATTTTTAAAAAAACAATTCCTGTTAAAGGATCTTGAATTATTTTTTCAATTTCTTGAAATTTTCCATTATAAGTAACTACGATATATTTTTTTATTGAATCTTTAATAACCTGGTTATTGCTCATTATCCATCCATCGCTGGCAATAATAAATCCATTGCCAACAAAATCTTCGGAAGAATAAATTTGATCTAATGAATTTTTGGTTATATCTTCTTTCGTTTTATATATATTAACAATAGTTGGCATTAATTCAGGAATAAGTTGTCCTATTTTTTCATCTTGATTAATAATTGTTTCGTTCTTTTTTTCTATTACTATTTGTTTTTCTGTTGGAAAATTTTGTTTAGATTGCTCTAAAATTGATAATAAATCTTTTTTACCTAAATAATTCATTCCTATTTGGCCAATTATTCCGCCGATTAATCCAACAAATAAAGAAATAATAATAACTTTTATTAAATTATTACTTTTGACAGTATCGTTATTTTTTGAAAAATGCGTTTTAAAAAAACGCGCTGGATGAACAAATTTGGACATAAAATATAAAGCATTTTAACATTTTAACATAATAACATTCTAACATTCCGTCATTTTGAGCGAAGCGAAAAATCTTAATCAACTTGTAGCTGGTAGATTGTGGGGAAAATAAAATATAAAATGAAAAAACTATCTGTCTCAACTTGCCGTTTTTAACGGGGCAAACAAACTAATCTCTAATAGTATTGCGCGGCGCTAAAAATTAAAGCTAAGCATAAAATATTAATTGTTAAATATCTAATTATTTCGTGTCTAATAATTTTAATTAAAGGCTGACCGCCTTCTGAATAAAAAATATTTAAAAGATATTTTTTGCTTATATTTTTAAGATTAAAATAAATTAAAGTTAAAATTAATCCGTTAATATAAAAACTTGTCGGCAAAAAACTAATTATAAAAAATATCTCTATAAAAATTAATCCTAAAATTACAGAAAAAAACCACGCTTTTTTTTCTTGAATTTTATTAATCCAAAAAAATTGAAAAAGAATTAACGAAATAATTAAAAATAATATAACAGACAACAACCAAACCGGCGTTCTGATAAAAATAATTAAAGCGTAAAAACTGCTTGAAAAGAAAAAAATTGAAATTAAATTAATAAAATTAAAAACATTTCTTATTGTATTAGGTTGATATTTTTGATGTTCTTTTAAAAGAAAAAAAATATTTTTATAAATAAACCATTGTAAATAAGCAAATAAAATTATTATAATGTATTTTACAAATACATTTGTTTCTAAAAAAATAAAAAATAGAAAACTTGAAATAAAAAAGAAAAAAGGCGTAATTAAAAAATACCAAAAATTTTTCTTTTTTAATTGCCAAGAATAAAGTTTTGCCAAAGTACAAAATATTATCAATAAAATTAAAAAAGAAAAATAAATAATTTTTGGATTCATTAAAATCCCGACAAAAAATCCCAATATTGCGACTAAAATAAAAAATGGAATTAAACGATTAAACATAGAAACATTTTAACATTATAACATAATAACATTATAACAATCATTTTTCGCAGTAAATATCCCAATCCCACGACAAATTATTTACAAAAGGAATGCGGGAAATTATTTTGTCATCAATTGTTTTTAAAATTTTATTAATTTTTTTATTTTCAACGCATTGTTTTTGAGTAAATTTTGATTTTAATACAATGTAATTTGTATAAATTTTTCTAAGGTAATGAATCGGCGCGATTTTAATATTTTGAAAAAATGGATTTAATAATTTTCTAATTGTTCTTTTAGAAAAACCAAAAGTTACATCATCGGCCAAAGAAATTGGTTTATTATTTTTTTTGCGCAATATTTTTCTAATAATTTTATAAACTGGATAAAAAAAATAATATTGCCACGAAGCTGGCTCTCTTAAAATAAGTAATTGCCCGCCCTTTTTTAAAACTCTAAATATTTCAGAAATAGCAATTGATGGATTTGGCAAATGATGCAAAGAAGCGACTAAAAATATTCCGTCTATGCTTTCGTTTTTAAATGGTAAATTTTCCGCGTCAATAATCGCGTAAATTCCATTGTGAATATTATTTTTTTCAGCTACTTGTTTAACTCTATTCACCGAGCCTTCGGCAATATCTGATTCTATCACTGAATATCCTTGTTTCATTAATTGTATGGCAAATCTTCCATTGCCGCCGCCTAATTCTAAAAAAATTGAATTTTTTTTATCAAATTTTCTTAATGGATTAATAATATTATTTTCCTCGTTTGATAAAAATAAAATTTCATTTTCTTTAAAATCTTCAGCTCTAATTGAATAGGTTTTCATTTCAATATTTTTAATTTCATTGTTTACTTGATTTAAACAATTATAAATTCCATTATTTTTTTGAAAATATGGATATAAAAAAATTTCTTCAATATTAAACATAAAATAAATATAGAAACGCAAAATCTTGCGTTCCTACGAAATTTTGTGTTCCTGCAAAATATTAAAAACTAAATATCGATTCTTTAATTTCTTCCCATTCTTTTGTTTCTTTGTCTTGTTTATAAACTTTTAAATAACTGCTCATTTCGTCATCAGAATAAATATATTCTACATTTGTCTGTCCGCCAGCTCGATGAGAATATTGAGTTTTTTTATCTAAAACCCTTGGCTGAATAATAAATTCTAACCGTACAATCCCTATAGGACTTTCAAATTCAATAGTCTCTTGTTTCCCTTTGTTTTCTAAAGTTTCTTCGCTTTTTGTAATAACCTTAAATTTCTTCTCTATTTTTTCTTTTATTTCCTCCCATTTTTCTGGGTTCATAAAAATTTATCTATTAATTAAGCTAAATTTACTTTAATTTTAGCCGATTAAACACTGCTTTGCTTTCTAATTCTTGAAGCGCGTTTACAGCGATCCATTTTGCTGATTTTGAATTAATTTTTTGAATTTCTTTGGCAAGTTTAATTGCTTTTTTACATAGATTTTTATTTCGTTTTCCAATTTGTCGCAATGCCCAATTAACCGCTTTTTTAACAAAATTTCTTTCATCAATGGAATATTTTTTAATTGACGGAAAAAATTTCAAAAATTTTTCATCCGAAGAATTTTTATCATGAAATGCAATGCAAGCCATTAAAGCAAATCCCGCGCGTCTTTCAAACTCTTGTTTATTTTTTGTCCACATAACCGCTCTTTCAAAAGCAAAAAGAGTTTTGTCAAATAAATTCATACACACTTGATCGCAAATATCCCATGAATCAAAATTTTTTATCCATTCGTCAGCTTGCTTTTTTGTTACCAATTCAAGTTCATCGATCATGCTTGCGAGAATTTTTGCTTCATGAATTTTTGAATTCCAAAGTTCCTGCGCTAAATGATGATTCTTGCCAATTTCTTTTGCAAGTTTTCTTAAATCAGGAATTTTGACACCAAAAGCGTTTTTAGGATTTATGCCAAATTTTTTCATTCCTTCAACGTTTTTCTTGTTCGCGTGGGACTTTAACTTTTTAAGAATTATTTGTTTTTTATCCATAGATTATTTTTTTCATTCTGAGTTCAAATTAAATTTTGGACAACAATTTATATTTTAATTTTACCTTGATTTTACTATTAAGTCAAAATAAATGGCGGAAATGAAAACCACGGAAAAGAGATTTCTGTGGTTTAAATATTCATTAAATTTAATTTAATGGAGCATATCGGATTCGAACCGATGACCTCCTGCTTGCAAAGCAGGCGCTCTACCAACTGAGCCAATGCCCCGGGAAAAATGTAAAAATAAATAAAATTTCAAATTGCAATTCTATTTAAATCCTCCAAAAAGCGGTCCGACTATACTCATAACCATTGGCTTTAAAAGACCGGTCATGGTTAAAAATCCAAGAAAACAAAATAATATTCCTAATAATTTATAAAACAATCTGGTTCCTCCATCTGCTCCGAGCCATTTTTCCGCCCAAGCTATGCTTCCACAAAATTGAAGAAACCATTCTGTTTTTAAAACTAATAAAAAACCAAATCCCACTATTAATAAGCCAATAATAATTGATTGCATAAATTAAATAATTAATTGTAGGGCGCAAAATTTTGCGCCCCCGCAATATTTTTAAATTTTTTTAGGATTTAAAATTTTTCCAATTTTAAACGCTATTTTAAATTCACTAACCCATTTAATTCCTTTTTCCTTATATTGTTTTTGAATTTTTTCGTCTTTTGTAGTAGAATAAACTTTTATTTTTTTTCCTTCATTCTGCTCTTTTTTTTGTATAACTTCTAAAATTTTAAATCCTTCGCCACCATTGGGAGTAAGATTATGATCAAGAAAAATTATAGTAAAATCATTTTCTTTAATTGCAGAAATAGCTTTTTCATAAGATGAAACAAAAATTACATCTTCACCTTTTTTTAAAGAAGATGGAAGTGCGACAGCTATATCTGTCAGTGTAATATTATCATCATTAATAACAAGAATCTTTAATGGTTTTAAAGTTTCTTTGTATTCAATTGTGCTTAATTTTTCTGCCATTTTATCCCTTTCTTTATTGAAAAATAAATTATGTCATCCCGAGCGAAGCCGTGGATCCCTTAAATTAGTTTATAAATAAAGCTAAA
>CAYHOD010000049.1:0-6091 GCA_964358215.1 uncultured Gammaproteobacteria bacterium
AACTAAATTTATTTTGACTAACTAAAAATCCGGCAAATGGCATAATTATTTCAGATGGCAAAGGAATACAAGCGCTTTCAATTGCCATCATAGCAACTATGCCGCAATATCCCAGCAATGAAATAGCGTTAATAATAAACGTTGTTGTTGCGTTAATAATTAATTCTAACATAAAATTTACACAGGTTCAACCTGTGTTTTTTAAATATTAAATAAGCGTTTTTTGATATAACAAAATAACCCCGCTTTTTAAGCGGAGTTATTTTATTTATTCTCCTTTTTCTTTTTTATTTTTTGTTTTTAAACAAGAAACGCAAATTTTAATTTTTTCCCCATCTATTTTTTTTGTTTGCAAATTTAGATGCAATCGTCTTTTGGTGGCAATATTTGAATGACTGCGACTATTTGCTTTAAGCGATCCTCGTTTACAAACAGAACATTTTTTAGACATAAATAAAATAAACAAAATTTATTTTACAAATTTTGTAAAATTTTTAATTTCTAATTAACCTAATCAATAAAAATGCAAAATGCAAATCTCAAAATGTCCTAATAATTTTACATTTTTATTTGTCATTTTGATTTTTTCTACCTGCGGCAGATCTACCGAAGACAGAGAAATTTAAATTATTGCTTTACGTTTTACGCTTTTAAATTATTTTAATTCTGCTTTTCCGCCAGCTACTTCTATTTTTTTCTTTATTTCTTCCGCTACTTCTTTAGACACGCCCTCTTTTATTGTTTTAGGAGCTGAATCTACTAAATCTTTGCATTCTTTTAATCCCAATTGTGTTATTTCTCTAATCACTTTAATTACTCCAATTTTATTATCTCCAGCCACTGTTAACTCTACATTAAAAGCGGTTTTTTCTTCTACTTTTTCTCCTTCAGATGTTCCTGTGGCAATAGTTGCTACAGCAATTGGAGCTGTTGCGGCAGAAACTCCAAACTTTTTTTCTAAAACTTTAACTAATTCTGCCAAATCTAAGACAGACAATTTTTCTATTTGTTCTACTAAATCTTTAAATTTAGCAGGAACCTCGACTAATGTTGCTTCTTGTTTTTGTTCTTCGCTCATAAAATATATCTCCACAATCCACATGTTTATTAAAAAATTAAATTGTGGATTTTAAAAAATAAAATAAAAATTTTTATGCCTTTTTCTCTTTAATCGCTTGCAACACGCCAACTAAATTTCGTAAATTACCAGCCAAAACATTAACAAATCCAAAAATTGGAGCGTTAATTCCGCCTATTAATTTGGCCAATAATTCGTGTTTAGATGGTAATTTAGCTAAATTTAATATTTCGTCTGCTCCAATAAAATTTTTTTCTAAAATCCCGCCATTTATTTTTAAAATTTTATGTTCTTTTTGAAAATCTTTTAAAATTTTTGCTGGCGCGATTTCATCTGCATAACTTAAAATTACACCCAATTCGCCTTCTGTTTTTTTTAAATCAATTTCTTTTAAATCATTTTTTTCTAAACATAATTTAAATAATTTTTTTTTAGCTATTAAAAAATCAATTTTTTGTTCTTTGCAAAGTTTGCGTAATTTTTGTAGTTCTTTAACTTTTAATCCATAATAATTTACAAAAATCGCTGATTTTATTTGAGAAAGTTTATCAGATAATTGTTTAATTATTTCTTGTTTTTGAGCTTTAGTTTTAGCCATAAAAAACTAATTTATAAATAAAAAAACCTACTTTCCGTAGGCAATAAAATAAATTAATTTTTTCAAAAAAATAATTTAGCCTCGATAGGTTTTATTCTCTTTTAGAGATACCTATTGTCTACGGTTATCCACAACTATAACATAATAAAAAAATATGTCAAATTTTGTACAAGACGAGTACATCGGTAACACTTTTGAAAATTCTAATGGTGTTTTGTAATTTAAAGACTCATGTGATTTTCTAAAATTATATTCAATCAACCATTCGGTTAAATTTTTAATTATTTATTCATTATACCGCGTTTTTCTAATCTACTGCCCGCGACAAAGCCGCGGGATTTTTCTAGTCTGCTACGCTACCCCGCAGCAGAGCTGCGGGGAATTCCTTTGATTAAAAAATAAATTATTGAAGTTAAACTCCCATAGATTATTCTGTCCCATTACTTAAATTTTAAACTCTGAATCTAAAATAGAATATCTTAAAATATCCATCCATTTATCATTTTTAAAAATAGCTTTTCTCATTCTTCCTTCGTATTGAAAACTAGATTTTTCTAATAACTTAATAGATGAAATATTTGGATGCATTACTCTTGCGAAAATTCTTACGAGTTTTAATTTTTTAAATCCGAAATTAAGAATCAACTTAATAGCTTCTTTCATTATTTTTTTACCCCAATATTTTTTCCCAAGCCAATATCCAATTTCGGCATTTTTGTTATTATAATCAATTTTCATTAAACTTATCATCCCAATTATTTCTTTAGTTTCTTTTAGTTCTATTCCAAGTTCATACGCATTCTTTTTTTTAATTTTCTGATGAGTTATTTTAATAAAATCTTTAGCATTTTTTAATTTATAAGGATGAGGGATTGCAGTAATATATTTTGCAATGTCAAAATCTTTTATATTTTGATAAATAGATGATGCATCTGATTTTTTCAATATTCTAAGATTAATTTGTTCACCTTTTATTTTGAGTTTCATAATTTATTTTAACATTGGAAGTCGGACTTCCAATGTTTATTCTAAAATAATATTATTAATGTTTTCAAAATCATTTGAAATTAAGTGAATATAACGGGAAAGATGCATTAAATACTCATCTTTTTGAATATCAATCGCTTTAAAATTACCTTGAAATAAAGCGCCACTTCTTTGATATTTAGTGTTAAAATAATTAGTATATCCAGTCCCTAATTTTCTCATAAATTTAGTAATGCCATTTTCAACTTTTTGTCTTAGAATTAAATGAAAATGATTAGGCATCAAACAAAAACACACAATATCAATTAATAATTTTCTTTTCTTTTGATTTAATGAAACCACGGAAGTCTCACTTCCGTGGTTTTTAACTTCCGTGGTTTTTAATATTTAAGATAAAATTATCTTAAAATCAATCACCGAATAACCTTTTTCAAAAACTTTAATTGGATTTAAATCTATTTCTTTAATTTGAGGAAAGAGCAAACTTAATTCAGAAATTTTTAAAAGAATTTCAATAATTGAATTAATATCTTTTTCTTTTTCTCCCCGAATTCCTTTGAGAATTTTATATCCTTTTGTTGAAAAAATCATTTCTTTAGCTTCATTTAAACTTAATGGCGCGATTCCAAAAGAAACATCTTTTAAAACTTCAACAAAAATTCCGCCTAAACCAAACATAATTAATGGTCCAAATTGTTCGTCTCTTTTCATTCCGATAATTATATTTTGTCCACTTTGAATCATTTCCTGAATAATTACTTTTTCAGCGTTTTTATTATTTTTTTGCTTTGTAATATTTTTTATATTTTTAATAATTTCCTCGTAGGCTTTTTTTACTTCTTGTTCATTTTTTAAATTTAATTTTATTCCATTAACATCTGTTTTGTGCAAAATTTCCGAACAAGCTGTTTTCATTGCCAAAGAATAAGAAAGTTCTTTGGCTTTTTTTATTGCTTCTTGTTTTGAAAAAGCGATTTTAAATTTTGGACAAGAAATATTTAAAATTTTTAAAATTTTTGCCACCTTTTCTGGTTCTAAATTTTTCTGATTATTTATGTTGTCATTAAAATATTTGCTAATTTCATTTATCATTTTATCGGTTAAAATTTTATTGTTAGCAGAATTAAAATTTAAAAAAGCAAAAGATTGCATTTTCTGAATTACTTCAATTACTTTTTCTGGAGAATCAAAATTAGGAATTTTATTTTTTTCTAAAATTTTAATCGCTTTTTCAATTTTTTCTTGACCAAAAAAACAAGTTAAAATTGGTTTTTTGTATTTTTTAAAAGACGAGACAATAATTTCAGCCACTTTTTCTGGTTCAGTCATTTTTTGCGGCGTTAGAAAAACTAAAACAATTGAAACATTTTTATCTTTTAAAATAGCTTCTAAACTAATTTTATATCGATCTGTTGTGGCATCGCCAATAATATCAATTGGATTTTCTAAACTGCAATTTAAGGGTAAATTTTTTCTTAAAAAATTTTTTGTTTCTTTTTTTAGTTTAGCTAATTTTAGTTTAGTATTTGATATTTGGTGTCCAATATTTGACAAAGCGTCAATTCCTAAAACTCCCAAACCGCCGGCATTTGTTAAAATTACAATTCCATTTTTTTGTTGAGGAAAATTTTGAAAACTGAATCCTTTCGTTAAATCAAATAAATCTTTTAAAGAATTTGCTTTGATAATATTTGTTTTTTTAATAAACGCTTCCATTGTTTCATTTGAACCGGCCAAACTGCCAGTGTGCAGAGAAACAGCCATTTGTCCTTTTTCGCTTTGCCCTCCTTTTAAAAAAATAATTGGTTTTTTTGAATTCTTTTTTAAAATTTCAATTGTTTTTTTACCATCAGCAAAGCTTTCTAAATACATTGAAATCACTTTTGTTTTCGGATCTTTTAAAGCGAATTCTAAAAAATCATTTTCTGAAAGATTAGTTTTATTTCCTAAGCTGATAATTTTGCTAAAGCCAAGATTATTTTGACGAGCTAAATCTAAAAAACCGCAAAGAATCGCGCCTGATTGGGAAATAAAAAAAATATTTCCCTTTTGTGAAAGTTTTGGACCAAATGAAGCGTTTAAATTTTGATATGGATTAATTAAACCCAAACAATTAGGACCGAGCAAAGAAATTTTATATTTTTCAATAATTTTTTTAATTTCATTTTCTAATTTCATCCCCTCTTTCCCCGCTTCTTTAAAGCCGGCTGAAATAATAATCGCGTATTTTATTTTTCTTTTTCCAACTTCTTCTAAAATTTTTGGGCAAATTTTAGCTGGAACAATAATAATCGCCAAATCAATTTTTTCTTTAATTTCAAAAATATTTTTAAAAACTTTTTTTCCTAAAATTTTTCCGGCTTTAGGATTGATTAAAAAAATTTTTCCCTTGTATTTACCATCAATAAGATTAGCGATGATTTCGTAACCAACTTTGCCTGACTCATGAGAAGCGCCAATAATAGCGATTGAATTAGGAGAAAAAAATTTAGATAAAAATTTTTGCATAAAAAATACAATGGAAATTTTTAAAAAATTTATTAAAATAAAAAAATTCGAAATAATTTTCAATTTTTCTGCCTACGGCAGATCTCCCGAAGGGAGACAATTTTATTATTCATGTCTTAACGCGTCAATAGGATTTAATGATGCCGCTCGTTTTGCTGGATAATATCCAAAAATAATTCCGATTCCAGCTGATACAATAAACGCAAGAAGCACTGCTGATATTGACACACTAGTTGCTATTCCAGCAAAATTTGAAACAACAATTGATATAATCCATCCCAATATTACGCCTGCCACACCTCCGATAAAAGTAAGCATTACAGCTTCCGCTAAAAATTGTTTTGTAATATCTTTTCTTTTCGCGCCAATTGCTTTGCGTAATCCGATTTCTCTAGTGCGTTCTGTAACAGTTGTAAGCATCATATTCATAATTCCAATGCCACCGACTAATAAACTAATGCCAGCAACTGCCGCAAGAAAAATTGTAAAAGTATCAGTCGCCTTTGTTAAAGCGCCTAAAATATCAGTTTGCGAAACAATTGAAAAATCTGGATTTTGCGGATCAACGCGATGTTTTTGCGCAATAGTAAAATTAACTTCTTCTTGAACTTGCGGCATGGCATTTTTATTTTGAACATTTATCGCGATTAAAGAAAGAGAATCATCGCCTGTTAAAATTTTTTGCATAGTTGAAATTGGCGTGAAAGCGGTATCATCAGGATTAAAAAATCCAGCGCTGCCTTTTGACTGCAAAACTCCAATTACTTTAAAATTAACTTTATTAATACGAACTGTTTTTCCAATAGGGTTTTGTTCTCCAAAAAGATCCTGACTAACTGTTGGACCTAAAACAACAACCCTGGACATACTTCTAATTTGCTCATCGGTTATAAACGATCCTTGACTTGGCGTAACATTTC